>JBDKJZ010000042.1:0-18638 GCA_039796375.1 Pseudomonadota bacterium | reverse complement strand
GAGGGCCTGGCCAAAGCGAGTGGTGTCGGGCGGTAGGGCCATGATGGCCCGATGAGTGGGGCCACCACCTCGTCCGATACTGCCGCCGCGGCCGTGAAAAAATCGCAGCTTCACGTGGTGTTTGGCGGCCACCTCAGCTAGCGCGACCTGCGCCCGGTAGATCTCCCAGTTGCTCGTGAAGTAGCCGCCGTCCTTGCTGCTATCGGAGTACCCAAGCATCACAGTTTGGCGTCGACCGCGTGCGCCCAGCTGAGCCTGGTAGGCTGGGTTACCGAGGAGTGAGTCGAGAGTTGTAGGCGCGCCTTTTAGGTCGGAAATGGTTTCGAACAGCGGGACCAAATCAAACTTGCTGGTAGCCTGTCCCTGCTCATCGAACCAGAATAGGCCTTGAGCCTTGAGGACCAAGAGGCCCGCGAGGAGTTCAACAGGACCACTCGACATCGTTAAGACGATGCTCGACACAGAGTCATCACCAAGCACGCGCTGCGCGCGGCGCGCGATGTTTAGAGTGCTGAATAGTCGCCGCACCTCCGCGTCGTCATGAAAAGCAGCCGGCAGCGGGTCGAACTCGCTGAACAACGGCGCGATTGCTGAGTCGACATGTAAGACGTGTTCCGTGAAGTGGGCGACGAGAGCGTCGTCACTTAGCCCTGCCGTTGACACGCGCGATTCTTCGAGCACCGCCCGTCCGCCGTGGAGGATGACGCGGGACTGTTCACGCAGGTCCATCCCGCTCCCGTAGAACCCATACAACTTGACCTTTCGAATCAGGCGTTCGAAGTCCAGCCACCGAGACCGGTGGTAACCCGCTTGCTCCAAGCTGCGATCCACCAAGGCTAAGTCGTCTTCATACTCGCTGGCTCTAGAGTAGGTGAAGGGGGGCCGACTCGCCAGCTCCAGCATCGGGACCTCCATCGTGTGAAGGAGCCGCTCGGCGATCAGCGTCAGCTTGAGCCGATAAGGTTCTCGTCTTCGGTAGCGCAGGAGCTCGCCGATGTCTTTTTCGCAGGAGGCCATTTCCTCCAGATCGGTGTCGATACTCTCCGCCAGCTGGGCGGTGAGCGGCGCCTTGTATTCCGCGTGGCTAAATTTGGGAGCCAGCTTCTGCAGGTCTTCGGCGTACTTCTTGAGGACGACGTGATGCTGACGCCTCAGCGCCTCCGCGAATAGCTCAGGTTTGAGATTGGGGTTGTTGGCCATGTCGCTCCCAACCCAGCTGCCCAATGTGATGCGGGGCCGCATGCTGTCTGGAAGGGGGCGTCCGACTCGGTAGCGGTAGAGGCGGTCAAGATCTTCGTGGAACTTGGCCAGCGACTCGTAAACGGTGCGTCGAAAGAACGTCAGCGTGTGATCGATGTCGTCTGACAACTGAGGCTTTTCGCTGCGGCTGAACTGGGTCGCCCAAAGGACCTCAATTTTCTCGGCGATACGCTGGAGGAGCTCAACTTGTTCGAAGAGCGACGTCAGGGTGGACGCACGCAGCGCCTTGAGCAACGCGAACAGTTCCCCCTGGTGGGAAAGGATCCGCTGCCGCAGGATCTTCGTCGGGTGGGCGGTGGCAACGAGCCGAACGCCTTCCAACGTGACCTCATCCAGGGCGTCCGCAGGGTAGGTTGCCGCCAGGTGGCTCAGGGTGGCGTCGATACCCCGGTGGCTCTTTTGAAAGTGTACGGCCTCGGCGAGTTTGCACAGTGCCAGAAACACATGGAACGCGCTCGCCCAGTCACCTAGCCAGTTGAGGGACTCTTGGGGACTCTTGCCCTCCAAGGCACGGTTGATGATGTTCGAGAGCTCCTTCCAGTTCGGACCACCTGGTTCTTGGCGGGCGAGCTTGGCCACCTGGCGCAGTTCTTCAACACTGCGATAGAACGCGACGCCTGCGTGCTCTAGCAATACCAAGCCAAGCATGGACCCGAGCAAGCGAACATCCTGGTGGACGAGGTCGCTAGGGTGTTCGGTGTGTCGACGCGGAGCCCGCTCCACCAGCGGCAGGCGGGCGCGGATCTCCGCCGTGATCACGTCGTGCGAGAGCGGCGCCCCGGAAGCCGAGCTATCGGCACGGTGCAGCAGTTGCTCGAAGCGGAAAGCACCAGAGTCAAGGCGAGGAGCATCTTCCACCGCTGCGATTGTTAGGGGAGATCGAGCGGATTAACCACGTCTTAGCGGTGCGCCTGATTAGTGCCGCAAATTCCGTCTGGTTGGCCGGGATGGCGGACACAGTCGGGCTGAATCCAGCGCAGTGTACATACGTAAGTCCAGGGACGCCCAACACCCGGGTCCTAAAGCTGGCTTGCGCGAACCGACGGACTGAAAAGAGAGGCGCGGACGGCACCCAGAGCCGCATCGCAATCGTGATGCGGTCTAGGTGACGGGCTCCCATAGGTTGGGTGGGGCGGCCCCCAAACGCTCACAGACTCAAGGCAATGATGTGAGCTACGCCGGGAGCCGCCGGGTCCCCGGGCGCGCTATTTCCGCGCGCGGGTTTTCTTCTTCTTGCTGACCTTCTTCGCTCGGCCGGGACTGGGCGCTACCGCGGGCGGCGCCACCTTGAGCGCAACCTTCTTCTTGCCCACCTTCTTCTTCGACGCCGGAGTCTGCGCCGCGGGTTTCGCTTCTACAACTGACTCATCGGGATCGGGAACACCCTGGCCTAGGTCCGTTGGGCGTACGCCGTTGCCCGCTTCGCTGTCGCCGAGGATACGAATGTTCACAATGTTGGTGAAGCCTGCGCTGCGGCTCGACCCGAAGACCATCACGATGCGGTCGCCGGCGGAGGCCAGTCCCTCACGCTGGATCACGCGCTCCCCTTCGACAGTCATCGCGTGACTGGTGCTCTTGTTCTTGATGAGCCGCGGCAATACCCCGAAAGCCAGCGACAATCGACTGACGGTGTACTCGTTTGGACTGAATACAACAACCGGGATGGGTAGGCGTTCACCTGCGAGATAGCGAGCCGTGTATCCGCTTTCGGTGAACACTGCCAGCAGCTTCGCGTCCGCTTCAAGCGCGCCGCGAGCCGCAGCGTGTACGGTGGCGCGAGGAACTGAGATGCTCGACTGACTCCCTTGCCAGTTTGGCGAGTACACCCAGTCGCTGTACAAGTCGCTCTCGGTCTTGCGAATGATGCTCGCCATGATCTCGACCGTGCGAACGGGAAACTTCCCGGCCGCTGTCTCGCCGCTCAGCATAACCGCACTGGTTCCATCGTAGATGGCGTTGGCGACGTCGGACGCTTCGGCGCGCGTGGGTCGCGGATTGGAAATCATCGACTCCAGCATTTGCGTCGCCGTAATCACGGGCTTGCAAGCTCGAATGCATTTCGCAATGATCTTCTTCTGGAGACCCGGAACCGCCTCTGGGCCCAGCTCCACACCCATGTCACCTCGGGCGACCATAACCCCGTAGGAGGCGTCGATGATTTCATCCAAGTTCGCGACGACCTCAGGTCGTTCGAGCTTGCTGATGACCTTCGCGTTGGAGCCGGCTTCTTCCAGTCGGCGAGTCAGTAGCCTGACGTCGTCCGCGCTGCGCACGAACGAGAGCGCCACGAAGTCGACATTCAACGTCAATACATGCTCCAGGTCCGCGCGGTCTTTGGCCGTGAGGGCCTCAGCGGAGACAGCGGACCCCGGGAGATTGATGCCCTTGTACTGCTTTAGGAGGCCTCCGTGCACGACTTCGCAGTGCACCTCGGTGCCGACGACTTTCTCGACTTTCAATTCCAAATTGCCGTCGTCGAGGAGGATTGGCTCTCCGGCTTTGACGTCCCGTGACAGCCCTTCGTACCCGGTTCCGACGCGAGGAGTCCCTTTCGTGACGGGCTTGCCGATGACACCACGCTCAGTCGAGATGATGATCTTGCTGCCGTTTGGAATCTCAATCGATTCCGAAAGTTTTCCGACTCGGATCTTGGGTCCCTGAAGGTCGGCGAGGATGCCGATGGGCTCCTTGAACTGCCTCGAGAGCTTCCGGATCAGCTTCGTATTGTTGGTCAATTCCTCGTGGGTCTGGTGGGAACAGTTGAGCCTAAAGACGTTAACGCCTGCCTTGATCAGCGCGGCGATCATCTTCTCATCGGACGATGCCGGGCCTAAGGTCGCGACGATTTTGGTGCGATTCGGATTCTTCATTTTTTGGGGTTACACTAGCTGACGTAAGGGCTGATATTACGAAGGGTCTTGGGCGCGGCTCCGTGCCAACGCGGGCGCGGATGCTAGCGGTGTTTTCAAGATTACGAAACCGCGTTTTTCTGGGCCGCATCGCGGCGCGGGAATCCAACATTGTAGAGCGGTGGCTGGCGTGAAAGCGTCCGGGCTGCTTCTTCCGCTTCGCGCCGCAGCGAACCGGAGGGCGTCCGACTCGTCAGTGTCCGACGCCCGGGCCAAAGGAAGCCTAGAATCCAACCATGTAGCCGAGTTGCACGGCGAGCGCCTGCCCGGCATCGCCAAAAAGCATCATGAACTTCGCATCCAGGTCGAGCCCGTGGTTTGTCGCAAAAGGGACCATCATGCCGAAGCTGGCCGCGCCGAAGCCAGCGCCAGCCGTTCGCCACGCTTCGACTTTAGTTTGGAGGCAAGAGGCATCGCTCCCAGGAGGGCAGTCGGTGGCGTTCTGTCTGCGGGGCTCGACAATCGCCGGGACGAGTTTCCCGTCGACCTGAGCGACGCCGCCACTGAGGGTCGCGTGCGGACGAACAAGACTGGTCATCGTTCCAAACCAGTAACCGACACGCGCCTCGATGTGGAGCGGAAGAAAGCCGGGCTTGCTCACCTCGCGTGTCGTCATCACCGGCGTTCCCGTTACCAGATCGGTGGTGAAGACGTCTTCAGTTGCCTTCAGCTGCGGGCCACCATTGAAAGCAAAACCCAGACGGGCCCCAACGTGAAGATTCTCGATAAGTGCCAGTTCATAGCCTAGAACGAGCCTCGTCGTGGCCGGGACGAACCCGCCCGTGACCTTGCCTGGGTCGGAGCGTGTCCCGTCCGGCTGCAGAAGTCCCGGCTCCCCACGAGCGGGGTCGCGATAGCGGCCATCTCCGTAGAAGCACTCGTAGCCCTCGACGCGAGTACTGCCGCACACGTTTTCCGACGCCGGCATGAGCAGGAAGTCCTGTTGCAACGAAACGCTCAACCAATGACGCTTGAACTCAGCGTTGGCAGCGCTCTTCTTTTCTTCGCCCTCATCTGTCTTGCCCCAGTCGCCTAGGGAACACCCCGGAAAGTCTGGGGGGCAATCTTGCGGAGTCGTGGGGGTCGAGCACGCTTGAGGAGGCAGGGCATTGGGTAGGTGGGGAGCGTCTCCTTCGAGGGTGTTCTTGATTTCGACCACCACCGGTTGTTCTTCGTTTCCGACTCGGCCGACGCCGTCACCGTCTTCATCGTAGGCAACGATGTAATACTGCAGCTCGCCTGTGGTTCCGCCGACATCTTGGCAGGAAGCGCTCGCTGCAAACCCATCGGGCCGTCGCGCGAAGCTGACCGGCTTAAACTTAGGCGTCCCGAACCCGCGGACGAAGGCGGTGACTTTTGCCACGCTTTCACCGGGCTTGACCTCGATGAACAACGGAAGCGGTGTGTTGATCGACTGCTCAGTCGGGGCCACATGCGTGATCGCACCGGAAGCGGCGGGGCCTTGTTCGACGGCGGGTTCGTCAAGCTGCACCTCAACCTGCTCCTCAAGCGGTGCCGGTGAGAGCTTGCGGGCGTCTTCCAGTGCCGCTTCGACTTCAGGCGTGGTGAGATCCGGGTCCAACTGCACGCCCGGGTCCGCGAGGATCGCCTTCGCGAACGCCTGCACCCCCTCGGGCTTGTTCTGTTGACCCGCGACCAGGACCACGCCCAGGTTCCGGTACAGCTGGGCGAGCACCAGTTTGCTGCAGCCCGTCTCACACGCGGCAATCGCAGTTTTTAGCTTCGCTACGGCGTCGTCGAAACGCAGATTCAGATAGTCGTCGTACAAGGCCTTTTCGGACAAGGCCTTGGCGTCCGCTTCCGAGGCAGCCCTAGCGGTCGGGGCTGACAAGACGAAGATGCCGAGGGCAGCCAGGAACACGACGGGGCGCAAGACAGCGCGAAAGCGGAACAGCCGTTGGAACGGACGCGAAAATTTCCTGATCACCTTTACCTCACACGAAGCCATGGGCAGCCACGGGGCCGAACGCGCTGTCTAGCACCTTCGGAGTCCATTTGGCCACACCTGCGTCGCGGGTTCGCGCCCGGTTGTCGCTCGCCTCACCTCTGGGCGGTAGCCTCAGCTGACGATGGGCGAACGAAGCGGGACCTAGCCGGGGCTCCGATAAGTGGTCAGCTGAGGTACTGGACCCCCGGCGGTTCGCTGGCGCGCTTCTTGATGAAGTCGTTCACGGCGTCGGGTTCAACGATGATCACCTGGATGTCGCCATCGTCGATGATCGCGTTTATCAGTCCCTGAAGCCCCCCGTCGTGCCCAGCTTCCACGGCCCGCACCTGACTGAGCGGAACGGTTCGGATACTCATAGGTCCGCGAGCGAGAACCGGGACGGCTTCATCTAGGCTGGTCTCTAGCTCAAGCACCCGAGTTCGCCGTTCGAACAGGCCCGGGCCAACCCCGAGCAATTCTCCCAACTGGAGCGGCGCCTCGCCCGCCCAGAGTTCTCCGGCCATCATGCGCCTGACCGCCAGAGCCTTGAACGCGAGTCGCTTGGACCCCGCTTCGAACACCACGTACGTCTCCGAACCCTCAGCGCGACTCTGCATGAGCATCTCCCATCGGAACGGCCGATTCCGGGTTTCCCCAAACCATGCGAGTAGAATGTGCCCACCCTGCCGGCAGACCAATGGTCAGCACACTTCTATGAGTCTGCAGAAAGGTCATTATTCTTGAACCCGGCCCATATGAGTCATATGGGCTAAATGGTTGACTTAACTTAAGTGTTATCGGCATCGCAGACCGCTCCTGGCTGAGTGACTGTCTTTTCTTCGTTAAGTGCACAGGGTGTGCCGAGACCTAAGGCGCCGAGAGGTTGTCATTGTGCCGCTCGCGCCCTACACTGCACCCGTGTTGTCTTCCTCGCGCTCAGCCCTGCTTCTCCCCCTCCTGCTTACCTAGCGGGAGAGGACGTCGCGCCGCAGCGCCAACGAAAGCCCTCTCCCGCCGCTTGCCGGGCGAGGGCTTTCGCGATTTTGTCGATATTGTCTTCGCCCGGGTCACCCCCATCTGAAGACCGGAGCCTAGAAACATGTCCTCAATGCCCGCCAATAAGTACCGACCGTTCCCCCCCGTTCAGTTGCCCGACAGAACCTGGCCAAATCGCACCATCGAGAAGGCCCCCGCATGGTGCAGCGTCGATCTTCGCGACGGCAACCAGGCGCTCGTGGAGCCGATGGGGCATGACCGCAAGCGCCGCATGTTCGAGGCGCTCGTCAAGTTGGGCTTCAAGGAAATTGAGGTTGGCTTCCCCAGCGCGTCGCAAACTGACTTTGACTTTCTGCGCTGGTTGATTGAGGAGAATCGGATCCCTGATGACGTCACGATTCAGGTACTGACCCAGGCGCGGGAACAGCTGATCGAGCGCACGTTCTTGGCGATTCAAGGCGCACGGCGCGCGGTTGTCCACATGTACAACTCTACGTCCACCCTTCAGCGCAAGGTGGTGTTCCGGCGGGATAGGAAGGGGATCGTAGATATCGCCGTGGAAGGTGCGGCCTTACTCAGGACCATCGCAGCGCGCCACGACACCGAGACCATTTTCGAGTACTCGCCGGAGAGCTTCACCGGGACAGAACTCGATTTTGCGAAGGAGATATGCGAGGAGGTCATGAACGTTTGGCAGGCGAGTCCTAGCCGGCCCGTGATCTTGAACCTGCCTGGTACGGTTGAGATGGCCACGCCCAACGTCTACGCGGACCAAATTGAGTGGTTCGCGCGAAACGTCCAGGGACGCGAGTCCTACCGGCTGAGCTTGCATCCACACAATGATCGAGGGACATCGGTGGCTGCCGCGGAGCTGGCACTCATGGCCGGCGCCGATCGCGTTGAGGGGACGCTGTTTGGCAACGGCGAGCGTACTGGAAACGTAGACATCGTCACTCTGGCCCTGAACATGTTCACACAGGGAGTCGATCCGAAGCTCGATCTCAGCCGCATCAACGAGTTGGTGGCGACGTTCGAATTTTGCAATCGACTGAGCGTTCATCCGAGGCATCCATATGCCGGCGAGCTGGTCTTTACTGCGTTCTCGGGCTCTCACCAGGATGCTATCAGGAAGGGCCTGGCGGCCCGAGCCGAGTCGGGCGAGCAAGCGTGGGAGGTTCCCTACCTGCCAATCGATCCAAGCGATATTGGTAGAACCTACGAGGCGGTCATCCGGATCAATAGCCAATCGGGCAAGGGTGGGGTGGCCTTCGTTATGGAGCAGGACTTCGGGCTCGTCTTGCCGCGTGCACTGCAAGTCGAGTTCAGTCAGGTGGTCCAGCTTATTACTGATACGACCGAGCGCGAAGTGTCGCCCGAAGAAATCTGGAGGACCTTCGAAAACACCTACCTAGACAGCGAAGGGGCGAGCATTTCGCTCGCGGATTCACCTGTTGAAGTCGACTCTACAGGCAAGGAGCGATCGATTCAGCTCTCGGTCAACTTCGATGGCAAACTGCGCACGATCACCGGTTCGGGAAACGGTCCAATAGCGGCTCTGATTGACGCACTTCGCTGCGGCTGTGAGCTTGACGTCGAAGTGAACGACTATCACGAGCACTCCGTCGGCAAGGGGGCAGCCGCGCGCGCGATCGCTTACGTACAGGTCAGCCTCGCAGGTGCGTCTTGCTACGGAGTCGGGCGGGACGAGAGCATCGTCACCGCTTCGGTCGTGGCAGTTCTGAACGCGGTCAGTCGCTTGAGGAAACAGTCGCTGAGCGCGAAGAGCGCGTAGCTCGGTTCGCACGGCGGTGCATCAAAGGACGCGCGCCTAGTCGCGCGTCGGGCCGACCAAAGTGGTGAGCAGGACGCTCGCCACCTCGTCCCCCTTGTCGTCGGTCAAACTGATGGGCACCAAGTATTCTTGCTTCTGGTTGGAGCTGGGGATCGGGCAGTCGCACGTCGCGGTAATATCTCCCCGCGCCTTCTTCTTGTACTCGATTACGAGCTTGCTCACGATGAATCGTGATCTGTCGGGGAGGGAATACGCGAGGGCGGAGTTCCCGGCGAGCTCCGCCAGGTTCGCGAGCGCGATGGCATGAATCGAGTCGAGGTGGTTTCGGACCTGGCGGCGATCGCGCAGCCGCGCGCGTGCGAACCCGGTCCGAAGCTCCACCATCTCCGCGTCGATGCTGCCCGTGTAGGGGATCACGGCGCCGATTAACTTACTGTAGAGCGTGCGCCCTCCGGGCAGGAGCTTCATCGCGTCCCAGCTCTTTCGTATCCATGCGGAGGAGTCCGTCCCAGTTGGCAGGAGCTTGGTGAGTGATCGCGGAAGCTCTAGAGGCACAACTTGCAGCATAGGCAGGTGCGGTCGCGAGCGCCAGCGGCGCCTCGGGCAAGTTCTCCGCTCTCGACTGTCGGCGGCCTCAAGTTCTCGACAGTCCGGACGTTAGCGAGGGAGTGCAGCGCGTACTGCTGTGTGGCCAGGGGTGAATCAATGACCGAGAAAGCTTTCGTTGGGGTACTTTTTAACTGTTGCAACGTCTACAGCCGCGCCTACCAGGGCCGGGTCGGTGACTACGTGGGTCGCTGCCCCAGGTGCGCGCGCCAAGTGCTCCTTGCTGGCGCTGCCACGAAGCCCCCGGCCAATGTGAATACGCGGGCCAGAAGCCAGCGGTTTTCAACGGGCGGGGATACGGCCGCCTAAAGCGCCAAATCCACTCAACATATTCAGGCAGAAGGCTCGCTGGTACCGAGTGAGGACGTTCTGAGGGATTCTGCAAAGGCGCTGAATTAGAACTACTCGCAGCTCAGTCCAACGGGCGTGGGGAGGGAGCGTGTGGGCTGGAAGCCTTGTGCGGCCGCACTGGCCGCGGCGGCGCGGTTGCCTGGATCGGGGTGAGTCGAGAGGAGCAGCGGAGGTGTGAAAGCGTTATCTGCCTGCAGCCGCTCAAAGAACCTTGCCATCCCGAAGGGGCTCACTCCGGCCTTCATGAGTGCCTCGCGGCCGAGCTGATCCGATTCCGCTTCTTGTTCTCGGTCGTAGGCGGTGCTAGCGAGCCCGCCAATCACGGCGGCGGGCGCTTCAATATCGGTCCCCCCGAACACAAGGGCAATTGCAGCCGTGCCGCCCAACTGGCGGAGACCTCGGCGCATCCCGTGCCGCTGAACGACGTGGGCCAGCTCATGCGCGAGCACCGCGGCGACCTCGTCGCCCGACTCGGCCTTCTTCAGAAGCCCCATGTTGACTGTCACGAAGCCGCCGGGCAGCGCAAACGCGTTGACCGAGTCATCATCGACTACGCGGAACTGGAACTTGAAGTCGGAAAGGAAATGAGGGGCCAAAGCCCCCGCGACCTCAGTGACGTAGGCGTTGACCCGCGGGTTCTTGCAGATTTTCTCCGGCGGAGCGACGCTGTCCCACGCCGCGCGGCCGACGGACTCATCGACACTCAGCGGGATCCAAGCGATTCCGGACTGGGCTAGCGCCCCTGCCATCCAAACGAGCAAGGCGATCAGGCTCGCGGCAGCCGCGAGCAACCCACCGATCTCGATCCACACCCTTCGCCGGCTGTGTCCGAAGCCGGTTTGCCGCGGAGTTGTATTCGGTGGTTGCGCTTCCTGCATCGCGAGTATGCTTACGCCCCCGGCCAAAGACCGCAAGTCGATCAGTGACTGGTTGCGCAAACAGGTTGGGGCGATGACAACACGGAAATAGCCTATGCAGCATCAAATCGAACATGGGCCTGCGTTCGCCTGGCTCAAGGTCCAATTGGCCCCGGGTGAACGAATTCAAGCGGAGGCAGGCGCGATGGTACGCCGTACCTCGCAGCTGACCATGGACACTCGCTTGAACGCTGGTCGCGGCGCGGGGTTCTTTGTGAAAATCTGGGCGATATTTGTTGCGTTCGCCCGCAAGCTGCTCGGGGGGGAAACGCTTTTCGTGAATGAGTTTCACGGACCCCAGGGCGGTGAAGTGGTTCTGGCCCCATCGCTCAGCGGGCAGATCAGTCACCAGCTTCTTTCCAGTGGGCGCAGGCTGTTCGTGCAGTCGGGCAGCTACCTGGCCAGCACGGGCACGGTGGACACCCGGGTGCGCTGGGGCGGCCTACGCGCGATGTTCGGAGGTGAGGGGCTGATTCTCCTCGAGTGCTCAGGCGACGGGGACCTGTTCGTCAATAGCTACGGGGGTATCGTTGCGATGCCAATCGATGGTCGGTTCGTTGTCGATACGGGGCACATCGTGGCCTTTGACGGGACGTTGGACTTTCGGGTCAAGAGCGTCGGTGGGGTCAAGTCCTTCTTGTTCAGCGGGGAGGGCCTCGTGTGTGAATTTAGTGGTCAAGGCACCGTCTACATCCAGTCAAGAAACATGAAAGCCCTAGTCGGGTGGCTCACGCCTCTCCTTCGCGGTTAGACCTCAGCGGGATTTTAGAAGGTCATGTATTACGAAATACTTTACAAACCGACACATTCGCTGGCGATCGCCCACCTAGCCGCGGGCGAAAGCGTCCGCGCGGAAGCCTCGGCGATGGTGGGGATGACGCACAATATCGGCGTGCAGACCCAAGGTGCCGCCGGCTCTGGAGGCCTCTTCAAGGGGCTGAAGCGAGCGTTCCTTGGAGGGGAAAGCTTCTTCACCAACCTCTTCACGGCTCAAGGGGCTGCAGGTCAGGTGAGCCTCGCCCCCCAGCTCTGCGGCGACATGATCGTCCACCAGCTCGATGGACATCATCAGCTCTTTATTCAGGGATCGAGCTACGTCTCCGCCCCTGACACGGTACAACTCGATACCCAATTCCAAGGCTTCAAGGGCTTCTTCACCGGCGAGTCCTTGTTCTTCCTGGCGGCTAGCGGTCAAGGCCCCGTGCTACTGAATGCGTTCGGTGCGATCGAGGCTCTCGATGTCAACGGCGAGTTGATTATTGACACGGGCCACCTGGTCGCGTTCACCAGCGGCATTCACTACGAGGTTTCCAAGGCCGCTGAAGGTTGGATCTCAAGTTACCTCAGCGGCGAAGGCCTCGTCCTCCGCGTGTACGGTCAGGGGCGGGTCTATTTGCAGACTCGAAACCCCAGTGAGTACGGTCGATCGGTAGGCTCCAAGTTGCCTCCTCGCGGAAACTGAAGCGGCCTCCCTGTTCTCGAAAGGCAGTCATTCATGCAGTACGGAATTTTGGACGCGCCTGACTTTGCGATGCTCAAGGTCAGGCTAGAGCAACCTGGTGAGAAGATCACGGCGGAATCCGGTGCGCTGGTCGCCATGGGACCTTCAATCGAAGTGCAAACGAGCATGCGTGGTGGCCTGCTTGCGGCTGCCAAACGCAAGATGCTCGGGGGCGAGTCCATCTTTCAGAACACGTATATCGCGCAGGCGCCAGATCAGGATCTGTTCCTCTCGGCTCCAGCCGAGGGTGACATGCGAGTCCTAGAGCTCGGACCCGGTCAGGAGTTCTTTCTTCAGAGCGGCGCCTACGTTGCGCATATCGGTGATTCGTTGCAGCTGGACACCCAGTGGGGCGGGGTCAAATCGTTCTTCAGCGGCGTGGGGTTCTTCATGCTCCGGGTCGTCGGACCTGGGACGCTGTTCTACGCCGCCTACGGCGCAATTCACGAGGTCCAGGTCAACGGCCAGTATACGTGCGACACCGGCCATATCGTAGGATTCGGTCCCGGGCTCACTTATGGGATCCGCAAATTTGGCGGTTTCAAGGGACTCTTCTTTAGCGGTGAGGGTCTAGTGTGCGGCTTCGAAGGCACCGGATCGCTGCTCCTCCAGACTCGCAATCCCGCGAGTCTAGCGAGCTTCCTTCAACCGTTTCGGCCCGTGAATTCTCGCGATTGAGCTCCACAGTTGCGTGCGGCTTTGCGGTCCGAGCCAGCCGGTACTGACCCGTTCAGTCGTGGATGTGTTCGGCGAGGTAAGCTTGCTTGCCGAGTTCTTTAACGAGGTGCAGCTGCGTCTCATGCCAGTCGACTGACTCCTCTTCCTCCTTGAGAATCTGCTCAAGCAGCTCGCGAGTTCCGTTGTCGTTCACACTGACCGCGAGCGCTATTGCCGCGTTGAGCCTACTGACCGCGTCCAGCTCCAGCGCTAGGTCGAGTTCATGCTGCTCGATCGGATCTTCGCCCACTTTGACTGAGCCTAGGCGCTGAAGGTTCGGGAGCCCATCCAGGAAGAGAATTCGCTCGATTACCCGATCGGCGTGGCGCATCTCCTCGATGGATTCTTCGCGCTTCTTTGCTGACAGCTTCTTGTAGCCCCAGTTCGCGCACATCTTGTGGTGGATGAAGTACTGGTTGATGCCAGTGAGCTCGGCGGTTAGCACTTCGTTAAGAGATTCGATGAGTTTGGCGTCGCCCTTCATGGGGTTTCCTTTGGTCAGGAGTAGAGTCAGAAGAGCTGCAAGCTGGGGCATTGGGTCGCGTAGGTCCAGTCCCGCGGGCAGCAGCGAACTCCCTTTTCACCTATTGCGGCCGGTTCGGTCCGAGCAGGTGACCCAAGAGACCTATGTTTTCAGTAGGGGGGCGGAGCCGGGCGCCGGCGGCCGAGGAACGGCGAATAAACCAGCCGTAGTCCGTCCTTTTGTCCTGCGCTTACTATTGAAATTGAAAGTCAGATTGAAATAGCTGGGGCATCCGGTGCCCGGAACGTTGGTTTTAGAAGTTGATTTTCACTTTCAATAAGGTAGATTAGTAATCCGAGCTTCGTGGACGCTTCGAAATTGGGATCCGAACATGTTGGTTTGCCACTGCCGCCGAGTTTCCGACCGCGAAATCCGTTCTTGTATTCATAACGGGTCCAAGACCGTTCGCGAGGTGGCGAAGGCGTCCGGCGCGGGGACGTGCTGTGGAGGCTGCCTTCAGACTGTGAAATCGATCGTCCAGGAGGAGGGCCAGCGCGCGCTCCCGGTGCTGTCTGAGCGCCTGAGCGTGAGTCGACTATTCCGTTGAGGGGCCCCCGCCGCGGTTTATCCGCGCGTGGCCCCGAAGACGATGTGTTGGCTGTTCGGGCGTGCAGCCTTGAGCTAATCTTGCGGCGTGACAGCCTCAAAGATTCGCACCGTCTCACCCGTGGACGGCCAGGTCGTCGTCGAGCGAGAGTTTCCCTCAGACACCGAATTGGCGGTCTTGCCGTCGAAATCTCAGACAGCGCAGAAGGAGTGGGCGAAGCGATCGCTCGTGGACCGCTGCGAGTTGGTTTCGGCGTTCGTCGACCAAGTCATGGTCCAAAAGGAGGAGTTGGCGCGAGAGCTTACGCTGCAGATGGGGCGTCCTCTCTCGCAGGCACCCTCTGAGCTCCGCGGTTTCGAAGATCGCGCTCGCCACATGATCTCAATAGCTGAGACCAGTCTCGCGAGCGTTATCCCTGGAAATAAGGAGGGGTTCACCCGGTATGTTGAACGCGCGCCCTTGGGGGTTGTTCTCACGATTGCGCCTTGGAATTACCCGTACCTCACCGCGGTGAACTCCGTCGTCCCAGCGCTTGTGGCAGGTAACAGCGTCATTCTCAAACACTCACCGCAGACACCGCTGGTCGCGGAACAGCTCTCAGCTGCCGCGGAACGCGCAGGGTTCCCGGCAGGGCTGTTCCAGCATGTTCATGCATCAAACGAGCAAATCCAGGGACTGGTGCGGTCCGAGCAAGTCAACTTCGTCAGTTTCACTGGGTCCGTTGCCGGTGGCCGCGCACTGCAGGGCGCGCTGTCCGAACGTTTCATCGGCCTGGGATTGGAGCTAGGTGGAAAAGACGCGGCGTACGTTTGCGAAGATGCGGACTTCGACCACGCCGTGGAAAACCTAGTGGACGGGGCGTTCTTTAACTCGGGCCAAAGTTGCTGCGGCATTGAACGGATCTACGTTCATGAGTCGATTTTTGGACGGTTTGTGGACGCGTTTGTCGCACTGACGCAGCAGTACCGTTTGGGCAATCCGCTCGACGATTCGACAAACTTGGGGCCGGTGGTGAACGCGCGAGCCGCGCAGTTCGTTGCTGACCAAGCGCGAGAAGCGATAACTGAGGGCGCGCGCGGGTTGATTGATCCGTCAACCTTCCCTGCACACCAGCCTGGTACTGCGTACTTGGCGCCGCAAGTCCTCACACAGGTGACTCACTCGATGCGCGTGATGAAAGAGGAGAGCTTCGGGCCGGTCGTGGGGCTCATGCCGGTTCGCGGTGACTCGCAGGCGGTTGAGCTGATGAATGACAGCGAGTTCGGCCTCACCGGTTCGGTCTGGACACAAGACCAGGTGCGGGCAGTTCAGATCGGGCGACAAGTCGCTGTTGGGACCTGGTTCATGAACCGCTGTGATGCTCTAGATCCGGCGCTCGCGTGGACCGGGGTTAAGAACTCCGGGCGGGGATGCACACTGTCGAGCATCGGGTACGAAGCACTGACGCGGCCGAGGTCGTTCCACCTGCGACACTCACTCTGAGCGCTGGCGGACAAAACACCAACGCCCGGACTCGACTCATCGTCGTCCGGGCGCACGAACCCATCAAGTGGGCTTATTCGAAGGGGCGGTCGCGCTTGCGGCGACGGCGAGACGCTTCGGCGATCTTCTTTCGCTTCTTGATCGAAGGTTTCATGTAGTGGCGGCGCTTCTTCAGCTCTCGCAGTAGCCCTTCAGCAGCCAGCTTCCGCTTGAGATGCTTGATGGCGCGCTCGACACCCTTGCCGTCTACGACGACCTGAAGGGGCCTGCACTGAACTGAATCGGTGGGGTTGGTGTTATTGGCTGAGTCGTTCAAGGGACCGGGAACGTGGCAAACCTTGAGCGGTTTTGCAACCGAAACTGAGGGGTATTTGCCCGGTTACGGGCGTTTTTCGACTGCGTCTAGTTTCGGACAGTAGCGTAGAACCCAGACAATAAGCCCATGATTACAGACATTTGTCAGCGTTCGTTGAGGTCTTGCGCAAAGGCGGGCCTCGCAGGCGCGTCGAGAGCGACGAATACGGCGGCGGTCGGGCGCGGCAGGGCAGGCAAGGTGTGCGGGCTGTTCTCAAGGAGGCGCCATAAGAGGGTCGTGGCTCCCACGGCGCCCACCGGGAGCATCAACACGCTACAGCAAGGAACCCAGAACAGCGCAGCTAGCGTCAGCCCGAAGCCTAGAACTGGCGCGCGGTGCTCAAGGACCAAGCTCAGGCGATCGCCCGCCGACACGCGGCGCAGCGTGAGCGGATAGTCGAACACGCTCCACGCGACGCCCAGCGCCAAGACCAACAAATTCAGAGGGACAGTGACTACCGCCGCGGGCGGAAATAGCAGGTTTACGACCCAGAGTAACGCCAAGATCGGAGTCGCAAAGACCGCAGCGAAGAGTTGCGCGCGCAGGCCGCAACGGAGCTCACCCAGAAAACTCGAAGGACCCCGCTTTGGAACCCCGAGATCGCCTTCGCGTAGCGTGACCAAGTGCTCAAGGGCGGGGGCGCTGAGCGGGGGAGTAAGAACAAGAGCAACCCAGACCGCGGCAGCCGCCGTAGCAAGGGAAATCAGTACCTCGGCTAACAGGCCCCCAAGGATCGCCCAGCCGGACTGAGCCAGGTCTAAGCCCAAGAGCGCCACAAGTTCCGGGCGCAACCAGGCGACGCCCGCGAAGACCCCGAACCCAGTGAGCAGCAGCAGGAGCACCGCTGGTACCGCAGCCATAGGCCAGGTGCCGGGGTTCTTGCCCAAGTAGGAGACGCCGCTGAGCACGGCCTTCACTCCATCAAAGAAACCGAGAGGTTTCGCCAGCTGGTTCACTCCCGCGCACCGAGTCGCTCGACGACTACAGCCACAGCTTCGCCGCCGCCGATACATAGCGTTGCGAGCCCTCGCTGCTTGTCTCGTGACTCCAGCGCGAACAGCAAGGTGGTCAAGATGCGCGCTCCGGAAGCACCAATGGGGTGTCCGAGCGCCACGGCCCCGCCGTTCACGTTCACCCGCGCAGGGTCAATCCCTTGCATGCGGCTGCACGCCATCGTGACACAAGAGAACGCCTCATTGATTTCCCACAGGTCGATATCGTTGGTGGTCAGACCCAGTTTAGCGAGTGTGGCGTCGATCGCCAGCGAAGGCGCCGTCGTGAACCACTCCGGATCTTGTGCCGCCACCCCATAGCCCACGATCCGAGCTAAGGGTTTCAAGCCGTGAACGCGCACAGCGTTTTCGCTCGCCAATACCAACGCGGCTGCCCCGTCGTTAATGCTTGAGGCGTTCGCGGCCGTGATGGTCCCGCCCTCCTTGAATGCCGGCCGGAGTGAGGAGAACTTTTCGAGCTGTCCGCGACCGGGTTCTTCATCGTGTTCGACCAAGAGGGCGGGTCCCTTACGCTGAGGCACCGCTACCGGAACGATTTCGCGTGCGAAAGCGCCCCGCTGGTGAGCCTCGAGGGCCCGCGTATAGCTGAGTCTCGCAAACTCATCCTGGGCCTCGCGCGTGAGCTCGTATTTGACTGCGCAGAGCTCGGCGGCTTCGCCCATGTGGTAGTCGCGATACGGATCCCAAAGTCCGTCGTGGATCATCCCATCGACTAGCTGGTCGTTGCCCATGCGGTAACCGCTGCGGGCCTTCTGAAGGTAGTAGGGGACACGCGACATAGACTCCATCCCGCCAGCGACGGCGATATGCGCGTCTCCAAGACGCAGCGCGCGAGACGCCAGGATGACCGCCTGCAAACCGGACCCGCAGACCTTGGACACTGTCGTGCAGGGCACGCTGCTCGGGAGGTTGGCCTTCATTGCCGCTTGTCGCGCCGGTGCTTGGCCGATGCCCGCGCTGAGGACGTTGCCCATGTAGACTTCATCAATGGAACCCGCGCCGACGCCAGCGCGGTCGACCGCCGCCTGGATCGCCGTGGCGCCAAGCGTCGGGGCCGAAATATCCGCAAGGGCGCCCAAATAGGAGCCGATCGGCGTGCGAGCGGCGCTGACGATATAGACGCTGTGCAGTTCAGTCATGACGGAACCACTAACAACATTTGAGCGGGGCCGCTAGTCCTCGGACCGGGTGTCAGGCGTGTGGCGTTTTGTCGGGTAGCCAATCACGGCAACCTGCAATACGCCCCAGTCATGAAGAGCCAAGCCGCAGCGCCAAGACTCGCGGGCGGTCCGTCCGTCGCGGCCCCTGCCGATGCCCAGGCATTCGCCAAGTTTGCGTGGGGACTGTTGGCGTATATGTTGTTTGTGATCCTGTTTGGGGCGTGGGTCCGAATTAGCGGCTCCGGTGACGGCTGCGGAGATCACTGGCCCAGCTGTCACGGAGACTTGGTTCCCGTCGAGGCGAGCACCAAGACGTGGATCGAGTATGGCCACCGCGTGAGCAGCGGCGTCTTGGGGCCGCTAGTCATCGGGCTCTGTGTTTGGGCGTGGGTCGGAGCCGGCAAACGCAGTGAGGTTAGATGGTTCGCAGGATTGACGCTGTGGTTCACGTTGGTTGAGGCCGGGATCGGCGCGCTCTTGGTTCGAGGGCGCCTTGTCGCGGATGACGATTCGGTCGCCCGCGCCGTGGTCGTCGCTTGGCACCTCTCGAACACGCTGATG
>JBDKJZ010000041.1:0-18720 GCA_039796375.1 Pseudomonadota bacterium | reverse complement strand
AGCTTCGCGCCGTCGGGGCGTTCCACCCAGCGCCCGCCCCACACTCCGCTCATTTCTGGATGGGTGGGGAGCAGCAGCTCCGCCTCGACCAAGAACAACCCACCGGGAGCGAGCACCTCGTAGGCGCGACGCAAGGCGCTTCTCACCAGGTCGTCGTCGAGTAGTAAAGCGAAGGAACCTGACGGAATGAACATGAGGCTCGGCGCTCGAGCTAGACTCAATGTTTCCAGTCGTTGTTGACTTAGCTCGGGCGAGAGCCCCAACCGCTCTGCCCTGGCGCTGCAAGCGTCGAGCATGTGGGCGGACGCATCGCTGCCTGAAATATCGAGCCCCTCCGCCAAGAGCGGCAGCAAAAAACGCCCACTGCCGCACAGGGGTTCGTGAATGGGCCCGCGAGCTTCCCGTGCGAAGCTCGCATAGAAATCGAACGCGTCGGGCTGCGCTTCGGGCTTGTCGAGCTGATAGAATTCCGTGGCTAGCTTGCCGTATTGGCTCATCGGGGAGCCGCGATCCAACGCAGGGGGATCAAGTGGCGCGCTCGGTACGCCGGTTTTCCTGCGCGCGTGTTCATGACGAAGGGCGCACTTTGCACCACGACCAGAGCTCCGAGCAAGCTGCGCCGATACATAGCCACAGCCTAGCCCCTGGCTCGCGAATTAGCGAGTGGACTCGACGGCCGCTGGTGCCTTCAACCCGGGGCGCTTTCAGCTAGCTCCCACGTCGGGCGACAAATACGTGAACGCCGGCTTCACGAAGTTGCAGGTCCGGGCCCGGTGCTGGGGCCTCGCGGCAGAGTAGGCGGGGCGGGAGGTCGTGATACTGTCGTTCATGCCCCACGCACAGACTGCGATATCCCACGGGCTCCCCTGTTGCTCTGGGATAGCGCTCCCAGCTCGTGCGGATCTCATCAACCTCGATTCGGAAGCCTAGGGCTTCAAAGGCGGCGCGAACGCGTCCAGCGACATGCTTCGCTGAGGAGGCGACCGCGAACGGGATCTCACCAGCTCCGACTTGAGTGGCGATGTCCTGAGCCTCCGAGAACATGACCTGCATATCGCTGCGCAGTTGGCTGCTACTCGCCAAGACGTGAAACGCCTGCGCCGTTCTCTTGGGATTGAACGAGGCTTCGAAGAACATTTGAAAATATGAGCCGAACACGGAACCTAAGGGTCGCCGGTGTCGCTCCATCAGTCCGAGCAGCGTCTTCACCGCACCGAACGGCAAGATGGCGAGGTCTTGCGGCCATATGTCGTCGGACGGGTCCGAGAACACATTCGGTATCGCGAGCAACTCAACCGAGGCCAGATCTGCTAGCGGCTTCTCTAACAGCGTCGTCATGTCCAAAAAATGGATCACGTGACCCCCTGGCGACAACGCTCGATGAGCTTCGGAAGCGACAGCCGTCAGATCGTGCACGACATCCAGCACGCATAGCCCCACCCAACTAGACAACGCGCCCGCCTCAACATGCAGCCGCTCCGCACCCGCCGCCCTCGCGCGGCTTTCCGGAAAGCGCTGCCGGAAATGCCGCAAACTGGCGGCATCGGGCTCGGTGTGGAGCCACTGGCCGTCAAGGCTTTCGCCGAGCAACTGACGGAGCCTACCCGCGCCTGCGCCGACCTCGATTACCCGCGGGTTGTCGCGGTCGGCGGCACTGTCCTCGCCGAGCTTGGCAGTGCACTCATCGGCCATTCGCAGCGGGCCGACGAACTGCGCGAGAACCTCCTGGAATAGTGCCCGGTGCAGCGCGTCGTAGGGTTCCCGCCGTCGCTCCAGCGCGGTGAGGCTCTCAAGCCACCCTTTGCTTTGGAACGCTACGGGGCGTCGCCCCTTACCGGATCTTGCCTTCGCCATGAACGAGCTTGCGTTGATAGCCCGCCCATCAAGCGGCGGCAACGGAACGGGAGCGGGTCCCCCAAATCTTTGAAGATGAAGTGATGTAGACGAATACTGAAACTTCACTAGGGATCTGCACCGGTGACAATCCGGTCCAGAAAAGGTTGACCCACCAGCTGGTGAGCGAGTCTTGCGTGGCCGTGCGACCGGGAAGGAAAGCCGCGAAGCGTAGACAGCGGGCGGACGGGCTCAGCAGGACAGCATCAGAAGAACTTCGCAGGCGCACCCTAAGTCGGGTGCGAACGCGAGGAAGTCACTCTGACGGGTAGATAAATCCGACCCTGTTCGGAAGACGCCTCCATTTGCTTCCCAAGCAGGAGTCGAGTCGTGGACCTGCCCTAAGGGGGACCATGGACTATCGTCGAAGGGCACCGCGTGCTCGGGTACGGTCCGCGACCGCGCCTGGTCCTTCGACCTCGTAGCGCTGGACGAGCTTGTACCCTGTCTTCCTACTAATGCCGTAGCGTCGACACAGCTCCGCGAATGGCTCCTTCTTCTCGCGAGCTGCCGCGGCAAGCCTAAGTCTCTCATCCATCACCTGTGTGCCCGGTCTAAAGTGTTACCCATGTGCCCGGTCTGAACCCCCACGCTTACACCCTGCGATCAAGCGCCATGCAGCGGTCCGCCAAATCGGTAGCAATCGCGACTATCTTGCCAGATGCCGGATGCTCAAGGACCCAGCTCCGCAGGGGTTCGATCGCAACGTAGTGCGATACGCGAAGCTCGGCATCCCTGAGTACTTTATCTTCCATCACCACTTTGTGTCTTCGGTGGACGGTGGCGTGACCTGGGCTTGGAAACCCGGGCCCGAATGGGCCGATGAGATGGTCGTGCATCCCGGAGACGCCAAGGTTGCCGTCGTTTCTGGGGACCAAGCGGTGTTTGTAACGCGCGACGGAGAACGCCGGTGGGAAAAAAAGACGGGCACCTGGATCAGAGGGCTTCGATTCGATCCGCGTCCGCCACACGGCTCTACTTGCTCACCGGTGGCGGCCTGCCTCACAAGCTGACCGAGTGAGCCGCAGTTCTTAGCGCGAGCGCTTTCATTCCGCCCCGGCAGCGCGCCCCCAGCAGCGCTGCGGGGGCGTAGTGAGGGAGGATTGATGGCTTGACCATGAATTGCTCGTATGGGTGCCGGCCCGGTCGCTCACCACACGCTGCGGCAGTCCCCCGCTTGCCGCGATCCGGTCGAGGAAAGCTGGCCCGTGTGCCCCAGCGCGAGAAGCGACGGGCCCTGCGTCCCGCTCCGCGACCCAAACACCCAAGCTGCATAGCTCGCGCCTTGAGCCTGGCCTCAAGCGTACTCGACTCGCAGGTCGCTCAAGCGGCAGAGCGCCGCAAGAACCGTGACCTGAGGCGGGCCCCAGCGGGCCCCGTCAGCGTGCGCGTGAGCAGCTCAATCGTGAGCAGAGCGAGCACGAAGAGCGCCCACTCTGGGGAGGCGTCCACCTGATTCGTGCCGGCGCCCGCGCCGGTGACGCTCGCGCTGGACTGAAACAGCAGCGGCGTTTGAGTGAGCTCCGAGATGGCGACGACAACTATGCGGCTCTCCGCTGCGCCGTCTAGCTGCAGTTGATAACGACCCGCGACGTCGGCGGTGACTTGTTGTTCACCGTTGCTGGTCATCCGTGCGGCAAGTGGGCCTTGCGGACCCGTGACTTCGAGGCGCGCCCCGCTTGGAAAGCGCCAGGGCGTCCCGGCGTCACTTCGGCTCGGCCCGGTGCGCTGCTTAGCCTGGCTTACGGTATCGTCGAGGAGCGCGAGGAAGCCTGGGCGAAGGCTCAAATCGCTCCAGGCCGTGGACGCGGGCAAGCCGACCGTGAGGACCACGCCACGACCTAAGTCGCGCCGAAAGACCCACGGAACGCCGTCGCTCCAGCGCCCAACGATGGCCGCTCCGGGCAGGTCGGCTGCGTCGAGCCGTACGCGACCGCGGGCGTTGAGCGTGGTGAGACTTTGGGACTCTGGCCCAAGCCACGATAGACCGGTGGCGTCGAGCGTCGGCGCCGCTTGTGGCTCGATCTCCTGCCACGTCGCGCCCTCTCGAGCGAACGGATCGAGTGAGGCTGCCAGCTGCGCGGAAGCGGCGCTCGGTCCCAAGAGCCCCAGCGCGACCCCACCCTTCGCGATCCACTCCTGGAGGGCAGCCCGCGACTCTGGGGACATCCCGGGCGGATCATCAACCAGCAGCGCGGCGTACTTAGCCAGCGCTTCGGCGGATTGTGGCACCGCGCCCAGCGGTTTCACTGTCAAGTTTGGCTCAAGGGCAGACAGCGCTTGTTCCAGCAGCGTAGGGCCGCCAGTCACCGTCGACGCCTTCGCGGGATCGGCGACCACGCCGATGACCAGGTCCGTCGCTTCCTGGGCGATGTGCGCTCGGTCATCGCTGCCGATGGCGTCGCTGCCGTCCAGCTTGGCGAAGAGATCGCCGGTTGCGCTGACTTGCTTGAGGACCACTCGCTGCTCGCCGTCGACACCGCGCAAAGCTTCTGTCGCGACGGGCTCAGTCGTGTCGTCGCTACCCGCGTAAAGACGCAGAGAGCGTCCAAGCGCCGCTCTGGCGGCGCTGCAGCCGAGCGTGACTACGACCGTACGGTCTTGTCGCTCTGCGGTTGAGATCCCGCAGTTGTCCACGGCGTCGCTTAAGCTGGTCAGCGGAGTCGATAGCGGGGGTTCCCCTTCGGGGGAGAACTCTGCGGCCAGGTCGCTCAGCAAGATCACCCGCTTGTCTGAGTGAGGGAGCTCCTTCAAGGATGAGCGAGCGAGTGAGACCGCTTCCGACAGATCGGTCGCGCGGTCCGAGATACGAATCGATTCGAGCGCCCGAGTCGCCGCGCCGAGGTCGGTGGTCGGTGTGAGCAGCAGACGCGCTGGCTGCCCCGCGAGGACGATCGCGATTGCGTCTCCCTCGCGGGCGGAGGTCAGCAGCTGTGTTGCGCCGACCAGCGCTTGCTCGAAGCGCGAGGACCCCTGGCTCGTTATCGCCCGCATGCTCTGCGAGTCGTCGACGATCAGACTCATCGCGACCGAAGCGCCCGAGGCGCGATCGACGCTGAGGCGAGAGCAACGTACGAACGGAGTGGCTCCGAGTATGGCGAGGGCGATGATCATCAACGCTCGCATCAACAGGAGCAGCCTGTCCTCTAAGCGACTCCGCTGGTCGGAGGTGACCACCAACATCGGCACTAGGTGTGCCGGCGGAAACACCTGCTCTTCGGTCTTGCCGCGCCGGAGTAGGTGGGCGATGACCGGTGCGGCCACGAGCAGCCCGACTAAGAGCGCCAGCACACTCGCGAAGCTCATTGGGTGCTCTCCGCCGCGCGAAGGATTCGCCTGAGGACCTCAATCGGGGCTTCGTCGGTTTGGCACTCTACAAGTCGCCCCCCTTGAGGCACCAGGCGCTCTTGCCAGGACGTCCGCTGGGCTTCGAGCGCCGCGAGGTAGCCTGCTCGCGCTTGCGCCGCGTCGGTTTCTACTAGCGCGGGTCCGTAGCTGCCCTTCAGGCGCACCGGCCCTTGGAATGGAAACGTGACCTCCACCGGATCGAGCACGCGCACAGTGACGGCGCGTCGATTGCGATTGGAGAGAGCCGCGAACTGCTCGCTGGCTTGCGCTGGAAGGTCCAGCAAATCACTGAGCAGCACCACCACGGCGCCGCGTCGTGCTCGGCGCGCGACCGGCGATAGCACGTGGTCGAAGTCGCTCTGCTGCAAGGCGTCGTCCCCGCCGAAGCGGACAGCTTCAAGCGCCGTGACTAAGCGCTCAAATGCTTCACGTCCACCTGACGTTGGCAGCGCTATCGGTGTTTCCCCTCCCACCCAGTCCAAGGAGAGCAAGTCGCCGGTTGCGATGGCCACTCGCCCCAGGGCGGCCGCGAGGAGCGCCGCGTACGCGTACTTCGTTGTGGGCGCGCGGGCGCTCTTGAAATTCATCGACAGTGAAGCGTCTACCAGCAGGCACAAACAGCGTTCGGTTTCTGTCTCGAACTGGCGGACAAGCAAGCGCCCGTGGCGCATCATCGCGCGATAGTCAAGGCGACGGAGATCATCGCCGGGTACGTAGTTGCGGTGGCCGTCGAACTCGATCCCGCTGCCCCGACGCTTGCTGCGGTGAACGCCGCTGTACAGTCCTTCAGTCAGCGAAATCGCCTTGAGGCGCAGAGGTGAGACACTTCCCCAGTCTAGGAGCGTTGAGGGTAGCGCATTTCTCGGAGCGGAACTCATTTTTTGGGCTTCTCGCAGGCGTGCATGAGCTTTGGACTGAGCTGCACAGGATCGAGGCGCGCGGTCTCGTCATCTTTTCGCCAGAGCCGGCACGCTTCCGCCGCGAGCGCTAGGTGTTCAAGCGCGACGTAGGCTTCGAGCAGCTGGCGGTTGATGGCGGCGCGTTGTGGTTTTGAGAGTTCGCCCTCAGCCTGCAGTCGGACTCCGCGAGTAACCGCCTCGACATAGCGGCCTGAGCGCACGTCGGCGTCAAGCTTGGGGAGTTCGGTCGCCACGCGAGCTTGGGCGGCGCGGTCCGCCCCACCCGCTTGTTTTCCGATCAACAAGGTGGACTCTAGGGCGGCTTGTTTTCCGGCCTCAGTCAGCTCAACGTCGACGACGGGAAGCAAGATGATGTCTCCGCGTTCGAGCGGCTTACCCTGGCGCTGGTTGTACTGATCAAGCATCCACGCTTTGCTGCGGTCCCCGAGAAAGCGGTAGGCGAGTCCGACGACGGTCTCTTCACCCGTCGCCACGAAACGCAGCGAGTAGGGCACGATGACCTCCGCGTCCGTGGGGGGGGCTAACCACGCGCTGGAGCCGTTGGCCTCAGCGAACGCGTAGGAGCGGTGCTCCCCCCCGAGGAGTCGCGTCGCGAGCTCCTGCCAGGTGTAGCCCTTGTCGATGCGCACGTAAGTGAGCGCTGGGACTTCAAGTCGCATGCCGGGGACGATCTTGGTGCCCCCTTTGGCGTCGAGGGAGTTCGCCACCACGAGCAGCTTTTCGTTTTGGAGTTTGCCGTAGAAGCGCTCGGCGATGCCGGCGAGGGTATCGCCCGGTTGCACGATATAGGTGAACGCCTCGGCACTCGGACTGAGAAGCCCGAGGAGCGCCGCAAACCCGCAGGCGAGGAGAGATGACGATTGTCTCAAGCGGGGACTTCTTGGGTCGAAGGTTTTGGGCCACGAAACAGCCCAGCTGCGAGTACGCACAATAGCGGACTGATTGGGATGTGATAACGATCGTCGCCAAAGAAAACCGCGTGGGTCAACGAGGTGATGAAAACGGCGCCCCATAAGTAACCTGCCGCTGGGCCTGTTTCCGGCGCTCCTGGTAGGCGCAGCGCTGCGACCAGCGGGGCCAGCACCACCAGCCAAAACAGTGGATGTTCAGGATGGTCGATGGCGTAGGCGACGAAGCCGAGCGCACCCAAGCTCGCTGCGGCCGGGACGAGGCTCCACGCGCTCCAGGTGCCCGCACCGAAGCGCCACCGCGGTAGATACAGCGCGAAGACGCTGAAGCCGGCGGCGAGCATTAACCCATGGTGAAAGAGGGTGAGCACGGTGGTGGTTTGAGTCTTTCGCGCTTCGGGCCACCCTCCCGGATCGGCTTCCGCCAGGTAACCCACCGGAAACGACTCGTGATTGTACGTGTGAGCGAGTTTGTTTGGGATCAGCGCTAACCAGCGCAGCGGATCGTCCAGAATGCGCTCTTTGCCGACCTGCGCCCAGCAGCGATCCTGTTGGACTTGGCCTGTGACCACGGGGCAGCCGTCTTTGCCGCTCAGCGCGACGAAGCGGCCGGTCTCGGTGAGCGCGCCGATCGCGAGGTTCCAGCCGCCATTGGTCGAAATCAGCGCACAGCCGTCCATCACGCGGCAGTTTCGCAGGGTCCAAGGGCTGATTGTGGCCAGCGCGGTGACGCTCGCGAGCGCTACGGCGACGAGTGGTCGGCGGAGTCGCGCCGTGAGTCTTGAGAAGAACCCCGAGGCCCGGACCTGGGCCGGCAAGAATGCGAAGCCGAGCAAAGGCAGGAGAAACAGCGCGGGCGGTCTCACGAGCGCGCTCAGCCCAAGAATCACACCGGCCGAAGCAGCCCCGCGCAGGTTCGGGAAACGCAAGACGGCCCAGCCCGCGAGCGCGATCCCAAAGGCGGAGAGGGGCTCAGTCATGAGCAGCGCGGTGTACAGAATGAGCCCCGGATGCACCGCGCATAACACCGCCGCCAAGCGTGCGCGCGTCACCGAAAACACGCAGAGCGCCAGACGATGGACGACACCTACCGTCAGGGCTCCAACCACGGCGTTGGCGAGCGGTGCGACGAGCAGCGAGCGACCAAAGATTGAATACACGAGCCCCAAAAAGCCGCTGTACCCAACGGGGTAGTGGCACCAAGGTCGCCAGGTCGGAGTGCCCCCAATGAGCACGTCTTCGGAGTAACCCAGGCCGTCGGCGATGCGGGTCGCGCCGAAGTGATAGTAGTGACCGTCCCACACCGGCTCATGTGCCCAGGCGATAGCCACGAATAAGCGAGGCAGGAGGGCCGCGACCACCCACATGAGGGTAAACGGCCAGTCCCGTTTTTGGGTCTCTCTCACCGCGTCTCGCTGTGCTCGTGTTGGGTGCGCCACTCGCGGTAGCGCTTCAAGTAGGTGCGACTCACTTGTAAGGCATCGAGCTTGAGAAACTTCGCCACTTCGGAGACGAACCCACGAAGATACACGAACGCGGGAAGCTCGGCGAAGCGCTCTTCCTCGATCGCGGCGAGGTAAGTCGCAGAGATCTTCGTGCGCTGCGCGATGTCAGCGAGCTCGACCCCTTGCGACTCGCGGATCTTTCTGAGCAGGGGGCCAGTAAAGAGTGTCTCGGCCTTGAGCTCGTGGGCGAGCTCGTCGCGGAGCATCGCACGCTCAGCTTCGAGCGCGGCGTCTCGCTCGGGGTTCTGTCGCGCGGGTTTCTCGTCTTCGGCGGGAAAGGTTGAAATGTCGTAAGCGCGGCGTCTTAGGGGATCGAGCAGCGTGTCGTGGGCTTCGTCGATCAGCGCCTGCGCTTTGGGCAGATCCTGGTGCTTCACGAGCGACGTCAGGGGCAAGCTCCCTTCGCGATAGATGTCCCGTTGCCGGCGGTACGCGCGGCGCAGCTCGTCATCGGCCGCCCCTCGGTGCGTGAGCAACGCGTCGTAGAGCGTGGTCTCGGGACTCACCAAGGGGATCTCGACTGGGCGCTCTTCGTGCTTGCGTGCGACTAGCGCCAATACGCGCCGCGCGATTCGTTCGATATTGCGGGCGCTCTTGCTGGTTGGGCTGTCGATCAACAAGGGCCGGCGTCGACAGACGCTGAGCCACACGGTGTCGTCGCGTTCGATGTGACCGGAGTAGTCGAAGTGCATGCCCAGGTAGCGTGCCGCCATGTCGTGCATCGCGTGGCCGAGCTCCGCGTCCGCCCGCGCTCGGGCGCCGTTGACGATCAATCTTGGGCGAATGGTGCTCAGCTCCTTCGCGGCTAGGTGGGCGAGATTGGTGTCGAAGCGTGCCAGGCCCCGCACGAGCTCCTGCGGCATCGGTAGCGGAAGAAGACCGGCGAGAGTCCGGTCGAGCATGCGCAGCCGAAAGCGATCTTTCATCAGAGCGCGTCGCAGGCGGCGCATGAACAAGGCGCAGGCAAAGCGGTAGGCGCCTTCCACGCTCGGCGGATCTGGATTCGTAACAAGGATCCCCAGATCCGCACCCAGGAACAGGTCGAGAGTCGGTGGGGTCGTGCCACAACCCAGATCCAAGATGACGTAGTCGACCGGTTGCCGACGCAGACGCGCCGCCCAGCGCGCTCTCCGGCCGGGTCTTAGCGGGGTCGTAGTCCCGATGCCGTACGCTTGGGGCAACAATCTGAGCCCTGGAATGGGGGTATCGACTGGCCGGAATTCGTCAATGTCTACCACCCCGTCTTCGAACGGAGGGTCAGGGAACGGCATGTCCAGCATCGTGTGGAGGCTGGCGCTGTTGGGGTTGGCGTCGACCAGCAGCACCCGTCGACCCAGCTGGGCGAGATAGACCGCGATATTTACTGCGACAACGCTCCCGCCGACTCCCCCTCGTGCGCCCACAACCGCCAAAAGGTGGCGCACCCCGGGGGGAGGTGCCGACGGTGGCGGCATTTCGGAGGAGGGAGGGGGCTCACTCAGCATTCGATCCGCAGGGCTACCAACTTGCTCCTCAGTCCGCTAGTCTCCGCCGCATGCCGAGTCGTCGCGCAGCGCTCCCGATCGCTCTTACCGGGCTCCTGGGTTTGGGGTTGCTGAACATCCTTTCCTGTCAATCGCAGCCAAAACCCAACGGTGAGCCTGCCGCAACGGCCCCGGCTGAAAAACCTGGAGCGATCGAACTCGCTGGGGTGAATACCCAAGACTTGACCACGCGCGAAAAAGAGCAGTGGTCCAGCTACGTGACGGAGCTGCTGGCGCCCTGCTCCGATCAGCCGGTGAGCATCGCCCAGTGCGTGACCGAAAAGCGAAAGTGTGAGGAGTGCCTCCCCAGCGCGCAGTTTCTGCTCCGCCAGGTGACAGCCGGGAAGTCTCGCGAGCAAGCGGAGGCCGCCTACCGCCTGCGTTTCGCGGCCGAGAGCGTCAAGCCGATAGAACTCGGCGACTCGCCGTCGAAAGGCGACGCGGATGCGGCGGTGACCGTTGTTGAGTGGGCGGATTTTCAGTGCCCCTACTGTTCGATGGCCGCCCCGATCGTGGGTTCGCTTGTCAAGCGCTACCCAGGGCAGGTGCGCGTGCTCTTCAAGCACTACCCGCTCCCCGGCCATGAGCACTCAGAGAAAGCGGCCCGCGCCGCTAATGCCGCAGGCAAGCAGGGCAAGTTCTGGGAGATGCATGACCTGCTGTTCGTCAAACAGAGCGAGATCAGCGAGAAGGGGATCGAGGGCTTCGCTAAAGAGCTTGGGCTCGACATGAAGCAGTTCGCCGAAGACTGGCGCAGCGAGGCGGTCGCAGACGCGGTCGCCGCGGATCGTAAGCAGGCCGAAAAGCTTGGGTTGCGTGGCACGCCGTCGATATTTATCAACGGTCGCTCGTTTTCGCTCGAGCAGTTTGAGTTGACTGAAGAGCTCGACCCGTGGGTCCAGCTAGAAATCCAGCTTCGCACGGGCAAACCTGGGGTTCCCTCTGCGATAACACCGAAGCCGATGAAGGCGACGGAGGCCGCCGCGACGAGCGCACCCGCCCCTGCGGGCGGCTGATGCGGTTCGGCTTTGAGGCTAAAGGCTGCTTCCCGACGGGCCGGCACTACCCGGGTATTGCGCACCTCCTGAAGGTCGCGGTCGCCGGGCTCGCAGAAGAGTTCGAAAGCCAGACGGCGTTGTCGGACTTGCCGCTGGTGGCGATCGATACGGAGACCACGGGGCGCGACTTCGAGAATGATCGAGTGGTTGAGGTCGCCTTCGTCGTGTTTCGCGGGGGTGAGATCACAGACAAGCGCGCTTGGCTCGTCAACCCTGAGCGCTTGATCGATCCCGAAGCGATCGCCATACACGGCATCACCGACGCGGAGGTCCAGGACAAGCCCAAGTTTGCGGAGATCGTGCCCGAGCTGATCGAGACCGCGCAAAAGCTGGTCCCGCTCGCCTACAACGCCGAATTCGACAAGTCCTTCATCCTGAAGGAACTCTCACGCGCGGGCGCGCCGCAGCGACACCTGCCGCCTGCGCTTCGCCCCGGAGTGCGCTGGCTTGACCCCTTGGTTTGGGCTCGCTTGCTCCAGGCAGATGCGAAGAGTAAGTCGCTCGGGGCGATGGCCGAAATTCTGCAGGTGGAGCTCGAGCAAGCTCACCGCGCCACCGACGACGCGGCCGCTGCAATGCTCGTCATGCGCGAGTTCTTCAAGGATATCCGTGTACCGAAGACTTACGGCGCGTTCATGCAAGAGCAGATGCGCTTGAGCCGTGTGCAGAGCGAAGAGCGCCAATATTGGCGCATGCCTTAGGTTGCGCAGGTTTCGGGGCTCGCGGGTTGCCTAGGTTGGTGAACCCAAAGTGCGACTATAGATCTCCAGTAGCTGGTCGACGATGCGCTCCCAGTCGAATTCTGACTCCACCAATTGCTGGCCTCTGAGCCCTATCAATTTGAGCTCCTTCTGGTTGTTCATCCAGGCGAGGATTACTTGCGATAAGTCGTTCGCTTCTGGCTCGCAGACGATCGCCGCGCCAGCCTCACTCGCGCGCGGAAAGTGACAACCCGGTGAGATCAGCACCGGACAGGCCGAGGCCATCGCCTCCAATACCGACATTGAAAAACCCTCCGAAGACGACGGTAAACAAAACAAGTTTGCCGTAGCCAACAAGTCCAGCTTCACTTCTCCAGTGATCATTCCAGGCGTTATCAATCGTTCATTCGCTGCCCCGGCCAGGTGTTGACACCTGGGTATCAGGTGGCCTTCATCTGGACCTGCGACGACCAGCCACGCGTCGGGTCGCTCGGTGGCTACCTGCGCGAAAGCTTGGCACAGGGCTTCGACCCCCTTGTTTGGATGAAGCCGTGCCATGAACAAGACGACGAAAGCGTCGCTTGGGATCTTGAGGCGTCTCCTTGCGGAAAGAGGACCATCGGGCGACCTACTGCGAAATTGGCTGACGTGAACGCCATTGGGCAATAGCTCACAGTGCGCCTCGGGCACCTGTGCGCGGTAGCTCGCCCGCTCCGCTTCGGTGAGCGCGACGAGCGTGTGGCAACGGCGAAGTACGGGTCGCTCAATCCACTTCAGATAGGGGGCCTTCTTCCACCCTTTTAGCTTCAGGCCAACGGGATCGAGCACTCCGTGCTGATGGTAGAGAACAGGGATCCCTTGTCGCCTGGCCGCTCGCTCTCCGGCCAGGGTGGGGTAGATGAAGGGCATATGAACGTGCACGGCATCGGCGTCCTTCACCACTTGTTCAAGGATGCGCCCCATCGCCGGGCAATACAGCCACCCAATGCCGGAGAGCTGCCGCTGGTTTACACGCGGCAACCGCCAGCGACGACAGTACCACACCTCGACGCCGTCAATGTGATGGGGACAATCGACGGCAACATCCAGATCTTCGTCAAAATTAGAGTCAGTCACCACCACCGTGACTCGATGGCCTCGGCGAGCCAGACCTTCAGCCAGCTCGACGACCGCGGGTACGGGCCCCCCGACACGATAGGCAGGCTTGTACGCCATGGAGGTCATGACGATGTGTAGTCGACGCTGCGGCATCACCTACGCTTCTATGTCGCTCGCTAGGCGAGACGCATGCAAAATCAGCGGCGTTGGGTCTGGTTTCCCCGGAGCCCCCTCCTGCCGCGGAACCTCAGCCACCCAACGCGACCAACACTCGGCGCAGCTCCGCGCCGATGATCGGTTTCGTTAGGTAGTCGGTCATGCCCGCCGCGAGGCAGCGCTCTCGGTCCCCTTCGAGAGCATTGGCTGTCAGTGCGACAATAGGCACGCGCCTGGCTCCCCCCTCGGCCGCGCGGATGGCGCTGGTCGCGCCGAAGCCATCGAGCTCGGGCATCTGGCAGTCCATCAGGACCACGTCGTACTGCACCGCCGCGCATGCCACGATCGCCTGGTTGCCGTCAGTGACCACATCCACCGTGCACCCGAACCGCCGCAAGTGCGCGGTGACCACCATCTGATTGACGTGGTTGTCTTCAGCCACGAGCACACGTAGCGGCCGTAGGGGCACCTGACTCACGCGGGCAGACGGCATCTGACGGCTGGGCGCGTGGACGCCAGGGTGATTGCGGCAACCGAGCACGGCATCGAGCAGCGCACGTCGGCGGGGCGGACGAACCAGAACATCTTGTGCCAGGCCGCGCGGAATCCCCGCCCGCTGTGCGACCTCGGGGCACAGGATCACGGGTGGCACGCGAACGTCGGTTCGAGTCTGCAGTTGCTTGAGAAACGCACAGCCCGCCATGCCATTCATGCCGCCATCGATGACGAACGCATGGAAGTGCCGGGCCCTGAGCGTGGATTCCACAGACTCCACGTCAGCGACGGTGGTGACGTGTGCTCCGGCTCCAGTGAGCACCGCCGCGAGGGCCGCCCGCGCGCCAGCATGATCATCGGCGACGAGTACAGCTATGCCCTGCAGGGGGCGCGTCTGGTCGGGTCCAGTCACGACCGGCAACCCGACCGCTAGCGTGAAGGTGCTCCCGGTTCCCGGGGCGCTTTCAAGCTGTATGGCACCCCCCATCAAACCCGCTAACCGCAGCGAGATCGCGAGGCCCAGACCGGTCCCGCCGTATTGCCTCGCGGTCGCGCTGTGCGCCTGGGTAAAGGCAGTGAATAGACGACCTTGATGTTCCGGCGCGATGCCAACACCTGTATCGCGCACCGCGATCGTCAAGTTCCAGGTCGCCGGATCCAGGCCTGCGCCTCCAAGCAGCACAGAGACCTCCCCCCGGTCGGTGAACTTGACGGCGTTCCCCACCAAGTTCAGTACGATTTGACGCAAGCGGTTGGGGTCGCCGCGCAGCTCGATGGGCAAGTCAGCCGCGGTCTCAATGTAGAGCTCTATTCCTTTGGTTTGGGCGCGCTCAGCGAGCATAGCCAGGGTGTCTTCAGCGATTTGGCGCGGGGCGAACTCAACCGCTTCAAGATCGATCTTGCCCGCTTCGACTTTCGAGAAGTCCAGAATGTCGTTGATCAGCGCGAGCAGCGACACGCCGGACGCGTGCGCGGCTTCAGCGTAGTCATGTTGCTCCGTGCTCAGCTCGGTCCCCAGCAAAAGCTCAGTCATCCCGATCACGCCGTTGAGCGGCGTTCGGATCTCATGGCTCATCGTGGCCAAGAAGTCTGCCTTCGCTCGAGTCGCTTGTTCGGCGGCATCCCGAGCGGCGCTGAGCGCTTCACGGGCCTGGACACCATTCGTGACGTCTTGGGTGGTCCCCGCGAGCGCGATGGGTTTGCCTTCGGAGTTATCAAGCCGCCTCCCGCGTCCTAGCAGCCAGCGAATATCTCCGCTCGGGAGCACAATTCGGTGCTCGATCTCGTAGGGCTCCCCGTGCGTCAGCGCGCGCTGGATCACGGTGGTGAACCCCTCGCGGTCCTCGGGATGGATGGCGGCCAGAAACGTCGGATAATCCGGGGCGCCAAGGCTGGGATCGCGGTCAAAGTTCTCGAAGACCTGTGGGGACCACACAATCGACTGGCCGCCAAGGTCGAAGTGCCAGTCACCAATTCGTGAAAGCTTCTGGGCTTCCAGCAAGCTCGCCTGCGACTGCCTCAAAGCGGCTTCCGCTTGTCGCCGCGATGTTAAGTCGGTGTGGGTACCGACCGCCCGCATTGGGCTTCCATCGGCCTGGCGCTCGACCACTAGGCCTCGATCGAGGATCCATTTCCAGCTGCCGTCCTTGCAGAGCAGGCGGTGGGCGGACGAGTACTGAGGGGTTTCTCCGAGGAAGTGGCGCTGCAGTTCCGCGAGGGTCGCTTCGCGATCATCGGGATGCACCCTGGAGTCCCACTCCGACAGCGTATCGCCGATCTCGTGCGGCGCGTAGCCGAGCTGCGACTTCCAGGTATCGGAGTAGAAGACCGAGTTGGTTGCGGCATTCCAATCCCAGAGGCCATCGCCTGCGCCATCGATCGCGAACTTCCAGCGCTCCTCGCTTTCGCGCAGCGCGGTCTCAGCGACAAGCTGCGCGGTGATGTCTTCGCAAGTGCCGAGGTAGCCGGTGTGCTGCTCGTGCTCACGCAGCTCGACTGCGCGGACCCTGGCGTGCACCACTTTGCCGTCTGCGTGAAGGAAGCGGTGACGGCTGGTGAAGGGTTGGCGCTGCGCGCAAGCGACGCGCCATTCTTCGGCGACCGTGGCACGATCATCAGGATGCACCGCGCCCACCCAACCGAAGTCCGCTGCCTGCTCGTCGCTGATCCCCGCCATTTGTTGCCAAGCCGGGTTGGTGTAGCCGCACGCGCCGACAGGATCCGTGATAAAGATCCCTGCTGGTGAAGCCGTTAAGACAGCCGCCAAGCGGGCCTCGCTCCGGTCGCGCTGCAAGATCTGATCGGAGAGATCTCCGAGCGTGACTTGCAGTCGCTGCTTCTCGTCGCGGGCATGGATCAAGCGTTCGACTTGGCGGGCCAGGGCCTCAAGCGCTTCGCGCTGCGGTTCACTCAACTTGTTGGGTTCCTGATCGATCACGCACAACGTGCCGATTGGCTGGCGCTCCCTGCCGACCAAGAGCGGCACTCCGGCGTAGGCGATGACGTGGGGATCGCCGATGACGAGGGGATTGGTGCTGAAGCGGGGATCCTGACGGGCGTCTGTGACCTCCATCGTTGAATCTGGCTTGAGAATGGCGTGGGCGCAGAAGGCGAACTCACGCGGGGTTTCGCTCGCCGCTAGTCCATGATGCGCCTTGAACCACTGCCGATCTCTATCGACGAGGCTGATCAAGGCAATCGGATAACCCGTCACGGCGCTGGCGATCCGACTGAGGTCGTCGAACTCTGCTTCGACGGGGGTGTCGAGCAGGTTCAAGCTGTGCAGTAGCGCGAGGCGTTCCGTCTCCCTCGGCGGGACAGGCGTGAAATGGGGTGCCATGGGACGTTCAACGGTCCGAAGCAGCATTTGAACAAGGCCCGACGTCGAGGCACCCAATGTATTCGGTCATTTCCCGCGCGCTTCATGCGTTTCGCTACTAAAATTCTGAGCGCCGAGCCCACACTTCACCACGCGCTCTTTCTACGATCGCAGCACCGGGCTGGTCTGGGAGTAGGGACTGACCTAGGCTGTGGCCGAAGTGTTCACCCACGGTCACTGGATCTGGACTTTCGCGGTCGCGGGGATTCTCGCGTTGGCCGCTCCGGCGCAAGGCCAAGCAGTCTTCGGCGACCCCCCCGGGCGATACTGCGGGACCACTTCTAGGGTGAACGACCTGCAGTCGAGCGGTGCCGTCTTCCACCCCTTGGGCGGGGCGACCGACTGCGACGGCAACCAGACCTACCCGCGCGAGATCTACGCTGACGGCGGCCGCTACGAGTTTCGTGTAGTGTTTCACATTCTGCAGAGCGCCGACGGCCAAAGCGGCGCAGTCTCGGATGAGCTCGTGCGTTCGCAGCTGCAAGTGCTCAACGAGGACTTTCAGGCGCTCTTTGGAAGCCCGGGCTATTCGGGGGTCAACGCGCGCTTCGGGTTTGCCCTAGCCGACATCGATCCGCAGGGTAACGCGACCACGGGGATCCTCCGATACAATGATCAGGACTGGTTCGAAGATCGGGGCCAATACTGGGTCAATACGGCCTGGGACACGCGCCGCTACATCAACGTCTACACCAGCGAGGCCGACGGGCTTCTCGGCTACGCGTACCCCCCAGCCGGGCCGTCGAGCAGGCTCGGAAAGTCCTCGGACCGAGTGGTCATACACTGGCGTGCGACGGGCAGGGGCTCTCCCAACACGAACGGTTTCAACCTGGGACGGACGCTCACGCACGAGCTGGGGCACTACTTTGGTCTGGAACACACGTTCTCGCCGAACTCCCCCGATGAGAACGTGCCGAAGTGTGAGCCCAGCGAAGAACCCGAGTGTTTCCGCACGGGAGACCTCATTTGTGACACCGCAAGTGAGGACACTCCGAGTGAGACTTGCGAGCCCACCATCAGCTGCGATTCGCCGGCTCCCATCGATAACTACATGAACTACTCACCCGACGCGTGCATGGCACGATTCACTCACCAGCAGTCACTGCGGATGAGATGTACTGTGGTTGAGTATCGCGCAGACCTGCGCTGGCCGAGCGCGAGCTTAGCGCTCCAACCCGGCACCGAGAGGAGTCCCGCCGGAGAGCCCACTCGGCACCGAGTCACGCTCCGAAATTCGGGCAGCGTGCCCAGCCAGTTCCAGCTCTCGCTTTTGCCCCGCCGGGGTGAAGGGTGGGTCGCGTCCTTCGAGGGCACCGGCGTGACTGAGCTCACAACGCCCGAACTAGCACCTGGCCAAAGCCTTGAAGTTCCGCTGCTTATCGCCGTCCCTGAGGGCGCAGTTCATGGAGTCTTCAGCGAACACTCCCTGCATGCGATCACGACGGAGAACCTCACTGAGGAGCAGCTCGTGGTGCGTACCGAGAGCAGCGCGAAGGCAGCGCTTGAGTGGGTGGTACCGCGGGACGTCCGCGCAGAGCCAACGAGCACGATTGCGCTCCCGTTAGTGCTTCGAAATCATGCGCCAGTGGAAGACCGGGTCGTGGTCAGTCTGCCGGAGGCTCTAGGAGCAAGCTTGAAACCCAATCAAAGCACTGAGATCGAGCAGCTGCTGCCAGCCGACTCCGAAGCCATGGTTGAAGTCCAGGTGACGATTCCACCCACCGCGCCGCTCGGCTCGCTGTACGTCGTTCCGATCACCGCACGCTCCGGGTTGTTGGGGGCAGAGACAGCCGCCCAGTTGGTGATTCGAGTCGACGCTCTTGGCGCTGCGTCTATCGAACCGGCTTTGATCGAGCAAGTCTCCGCTCTGGGCACCCGGGTGGTGCAGACGTTCACCGTGCAGAATCATCGAGCCTATAGTAACGAGTTTCTGCTTGTGGTGACCACCCTTGGGGGAACAGTCAGCTACGAAATCAGTCCGAAACGCCTAGGGCCGCTCGCCGCTATCGGCAGCCCCAATGATCACGCGACCTTCGAGATCCAGGTGGACGTTGGCGCCCAGGTGACTTCAGAGCAGCCAATCCAGATCCAGATCGAGGCACGCTCGGCCGAGACAAACGCGCTGGTTGCGCGCGCGGATTGGTTGATAGCTGTGCCAGCAGAACAAACTCCCGGCGGGTTCGTTTTCCCGCCGCCCTTCAGGCCGCGTCCGGCTGGGTCCGGGTTTTTTCACCTGC
>JBDKJZ010000040.1:0-18815 GCA_039796375.1 Pseudomonadota bacterium | reverse complement strand
CGTAGCCAGGTTTTCGGTGAATATCGACGGTTCGCGCGAAGTCCGGCGCTCGCTCATCGTCGAGCCAATAGTAGTAGCTGAACCAGCGATCGGGTTTGCTTAGCGCGACTAGCTCACCTGCGCGCTCATGGTCGAGTCCCAGCTCGCGTTTACCCGCGACGTCGAGCACCCGGTCAATTCCGGTGCAGCCTTCTAGCAGCTGCTTGATGTCGGAGACCAATTCCGGCTTCCTCACGTACACGTGGGCCAGCTGGTGATCAGCGACGGCGAAAGCGTCGCTCGCGCCCGCGTCGAGCAATTCCCGCCCTTGCTCGACCCGCACCTGGAGTACTCCGGCTTCGCGCAGTATTCGGTTGATGTGCACAGGGCCGACCACGTTGGTGATCCCATACTCAGAGAGCACCACGACGCGGATCCCGGTTTTCGCAGCCTGCTCAATCAGCTCGCCGCAGATCGCGTCGACTCGGCGAAGATCTTCCGCCAGCGCCGGGTGGTCGGGGCCCAGGCGCTGCAGGTTGTAGTCCAGATGGGGCAAGTACGTCAGCGTGAGCGTCGGGTTGCGCGTGGATAACAGGTGCGACGCGCAGCGAGCTATCCACTCGCTGGAAGTGATGTCGGCGACGGGTCCCCAGAACTTGAACAGCGGGAACGGCCCAAGCGCTTCAGTTAGCTCTTCCCTCAGCGCCGCGGGCTGAGTGTAGATGTCCGGGATCTTGCGGCCGTCGGCCGGGTACATAGGACGCGGCGTCACCGACCAGTCCGCGCTCGAGTACATGTTGTACCACCAGAACAGCTTCGCGCAGGTGAAGGTCGGATCGAGTTTTCTGGCGGCTTCCCAGAGCTTCTCGCCTTGCACCAGATGATTCGACTGCTTCCAAAACCCGACGTCGGCGAGCTCGCGAAAGTACCAGCCGTTGGCCACGATTCCGTGGTCCCGAGGGAGCGTCCCAGTGACAAAAGTAGACTGTACCGAGCAGGTGACCGCTGGGGCGATCGTCCGAAGTGTGCGTGAACCACCGCTCTTTATCAACGCCGAGAGGTGCGGCGTATGCTCTCCCAGCAGCCGTTCACTCAGACCTACAACCAGTAGAACTAGGGTTTGATGCACGCCGCCGTCTAGCTCTCTATGCGCGGGGTCTGACCGCGCAAGACTGAGTTTCCTTCCCACAGGGAGGTCTGATCGATGGGCTGCGCATCCTCAAGCATCGCAGCACTCAAACGGCCGCTCTGAGCGAAGAATTTGATCGGGTTGTGCCAGCAGATGGTCTCGATCTCTGCTTCGGGTACTCCGGCGTCACGCATGGCGGCCGCCGTCTTGGGCACCTTCAGCGGATCACTCACGCCCCAGTCCGCCGCAGAATTGACGATGATCCGCTCCGAGCCGTATTGCTTGGCCAGCGCGACCATGCGGTGTTCGTCCATCTTGGTGTTCGGGTAGATGGAGTGACCTGCCCAGCATCCCGTCGCGAGCACCAGCGGCAGGGTGACTTCATTGTTGTGGTCAATGAGCACCAGCCCCTCGGGAAAATTTTGTTCGCGAATAACAGCGATCGTCCGTTCGGTTCCACGCTTCTTGTCTCGGTGCGGCGTGTGAATCAAGATGGGGAGCGAGTGCTCCTTCGCGAGCTCGATGTGACGACAAAGGATGTCCTCCTCCGCCTGGGTCACGTCGTCGTAGCCGACTTCGCCGACCGCCACGACGGACTCCTTCTCCAGGTAGAGCGGCAAGAGGGCCATCACTTCATTGGCCAGGCTCGTACTGTTGGCTTCTTTGGGATTGAGCCCCATCGTACAAAAGTGGCGGATCCCAAACTGACTGGCGCGAAAACGTTCCCAGCCGACTAGCGCGAGGAAGTAGTCTTCGAAAGACCCCACGTGCGTTCGCGGTTGACCGAGCCAAAACGCGGGCTCGATGATCGCGCGTATTCCGGCAGCCGCCATCGCTTGATAGTCATCGGTGGTTCGCGACGTCATGTGAATGTGCGGGTCGAAGTATCTCATGGGTTGTTTCCTGGTAGCGGTGACTTACGCTGGCTGAAGGTTTGGGTGATGCGCTCAATATCCCGCGGGACGACGCGCCCCGCAGCCCGACGCTCAGCGCCGTAGTCTGTCAACATTCGAACGAGCTCCGGTGTCACCCGCGTGTCGAGCGACGAGATGCGCGAAGTGTCTAGTTCCATGAAGATGGCTTTTACGACCATTTGATTGAAGTTGAGGTCTTCCAAGTGCGTCGCGGGATACGGGTTCTCGCAAGCAAGCGCCGCGAACACCGTGACGATGTTCGTCCGGGTCGCTTCCGCAGCGAGAGCCGCGTAGCTTGCGGCGTTGGGCAGCCACGCTAGAGCTCTAGCTACGACGGATTGCTCATGTTCGCTGCCGGTGCGGTAGAGCGTTTCAACGAGCCCAACTTGTTCAGAGGTCGGGAGCTGCTCGATGCTAGCGAACAGGATCACGAGCCGCGCGAGTTGATCTGCCGTCCACCCCGCTAGCGACGCATCGATCGGTAGGGGGCCGTCCAGGCGGACAGTAGCGTTTCCGGTCAGGCGTCCCGCGCGCGCAAACGCGAGCCGGATCTGCAGCGGGGAGGGGGGAGGTTGACCGCTCAGCGCGTCCACCGCGGCGCGCAGCTGACCCTGAGGTCCCGCCGCGGCTTCGAGGGCTGCCAGCAATATTTGCGAGAGCTGGCTTGGGGGTGGCGATTGTTCGCTGGCGGTTGGCTCCGTCACTGAGGCAGCCTATCATGGGCCCAGCGACTTTAGACATGCGAGTTTTAGCCGATATTGAGCGCCGGACAGCGATCGATCGCGCGGAGTTTGAGCGCGAGTTCGCACTTCGCAACCAGCCGGTAGTCATTTCAGGAGCCATCGAACACTGGCCCGCTTTGGAGCGCTGGAAAGCGCCCGCGCTGCGAGCACGTCTCGGCGGCCTTCAGACTCGCTTCAAGGTCGCGCGTGAACACCGTCACCCAGACTTCAGCGCGGCGAGTTCCGCCGAAATGTTTAGGACCGAAGGCGGCACGTTCAACGACTTTTTCGACGGGTTAGCAAGCGAACCGAGCGAAGCGCGACGCTACCTGCTTACCGGTGAAGAACAGTGGCTATTCAAACGACGGCCGGGCCAAGTCGATCAATTCACCGACTCGCTGCGCGAGCTATTTGCGGACTTCTATACACCTAATCTGTTTGACGACCGCCGCCTCTACTCGTCTTGGTTCTGGTTGAGCGCCGCTGGGGTGCGCACATGGCTTCACTACGACAACAACGATTGTCACAACTTGAACGCTCAGGTGCAGGGCTCCAAACGGGTTTGGCTCATCTCACCGGACCAGCTTTCTCGGCTCTATCCCTTCGGCGTGGACGCGGCTGTGCCAGCCTACAACTGCAGTCAGGTCGATGCAGAATCGCCTGATCTGGAGCGGTTCCCGTCATTTGCCGAGGTGGAGGCGCTGAGCGGCGAGATCAACGCAGGAGACCTACTCTTCATCCCCGCCAACTGGTCCCATACTTTTGTCCATACCGGTCCGTTCAACGCAAACGTCAACTTCTGGTGGAAGCCTGAGGCTTTGATTCAAAGCGTGACGTCGGTTCGACAGGGGTTCTTCGACGCGCTTGCTACGGCCGGTGGTGCAGCTCAGCTGGCGCCAGCAGAACGCGCACTGCTGGCGTCGCTGGAGAGGGCGCTACTGGCTCGCGCTTGATTGGGGGAGGGAGTTGAGTTGGGTGCGAATGGGCTCAGCGCTGTCAGGGCTTGGTACGGATATGGGTCGCTGGGAGACTTAATTCTTCCGACTGCAGCTCCGCGAGCGCCTGCCTAGCAGACTGCTGTATTGGGGGGTGTGAGCTCTGCGCCGCCCGCCGCAAAGCGCTATCGACCAGCAACCCCCCCAAGTGCTTGGCCAGCGCTTTGGCAACGGCGGCCCGCACCGTCACCGATTGCCGCTCATCTTCAAGCGCTTCGGTCAGGGCAATCCGACAGCGGTCCGAGCTCTTAAACTCGCCGAGGCACTGGGCGGCAGCGATCCGAACCGTGCTGGAGCTGTCTTCTTGAAGCACCTGAATCACCGCCACGCGCACGTCGCTTGAGGCGGCGTACTTGATGAGCGATCGTACCGCCGCGACCCGGGCGCCTTCGTTGGACTCCTGCTGGATCCACCGCCGGATTTCGTCCCTGTTTGGATAACGTCCGTTCATCTCGTCTATCTAAGGGAGCCTAGCACCGGAAACGGGTCAGGGTAGTTGACCCAAGGCGTGTAGGTGGACAGGCGCTGCGCCGTAACGCTACAGAGTCCGAATGCCCGCGCTGGGTCGTCTGCACCTGAGCGCTTACGGACATTGACCGTTCGAGGTTAAGCTACTTCGCGTTTTTGAAGGCGTCGTAGATCATTCTCCAGCTGTTCTCGCCCTCGGCAGCCAGCAGGCAGGGGTATTTGTGGTCGCAGTCGGTATCCACGTGACTATACGGAATACCCAGAGCCGCGACGTGGTCGCGAAAGCTCGCATGGAACTCCCCGTACTGCATTCCCGGGACGCCCCGAAGCAAGACGTCCCCGAACTTCAGCCGATTGACCTCGGCGTTTTTCCAAGGGGAGATCTTGTCCCACTCGGCTTCGGTGTCCGCGAAGATTTGTACGGCAACCTCGTTGCGTCGGCCCTTGAGCGTTTGCCAGGTGTCTAGAGCGCCGTCGTACCCGACCGCTGCAACGAACAGATCCGGATACTTAAAGCCATAGGCGATCGCGCCAAACCCGCCCATCGAGAAGCCCGTGACAGCGCGGCGACTGCGCACGCCGGCGCTCTTGTAGTTCGCGTCGATATGCTCGATCAAATCCTTGAGCACCCGGACTTCGGTGCGACCGCGCTGCCCGCCAGCGCTGTCTGCCCAGTAAGCATTCGGCTCGCCGCTCGGGAACACCATGATGACCGGGCCGACGACAGACGCCTTCATTGCCGCCTCGAACGCTTCAACGGCGGCGCCATGGGTAGATTCGCGGGAACCGCCGATGCCGTGAAGATCGATCACCATGGGATACTTGAGGTCCGACTCCGCGTAGCCCGGCGGGAGGTAGAGGTTGAACTCAACCTTTTCGCCGCTCGCCGGTCCTAGGAAGTCTTTAGGTGAAAGCGTCGCAGCGCTTCCAGCGGGAAACCCTAGCGGTGGCAACGCCGGTGGCGGCGGAACCATCACGCCGCCGCCAACCCCGCCCTCGCCCACGGGTTCCCCCGCTCCGCCTTGTCCGCCACCCTGTCCACCGCCTTGTCCGCCACCCTCTCCTACGGGGGGTACCGCCGGACTACTTCCGGCCGTGCCTCCGTTGGACGATTGGGGCGGGCCGCCACCCGCAGCCACACCGTTCGTCGAAGCCGGTGCGCCTTCTCCCCCAGTTCCGCCAGCGCCCACAGCGCTTGTTGGGGCGCTCGGTTGACTACTCGGCGCGGCCAGCGTTGGCGAGGTGACTGGATCGCTTGCGGAGCAGCCCGCGATGAGCGTCGGTCCCCAAACTAAGCCGACCAATCCCAAGAAGCCATTTCTAGTCATGCTTTTCTTTCCAATCGATGTGCGTGAAGCGGTCTCGGATTAACACACGCCCGAGCCGCTGAGGCAAGGCTTCAGGGGATGAGCGAATGCACCGCTCATGGACTCGCCTGCGAACGACCAGTGGGTTGCTCTCTCTGGCCAGGAACACCTGAGAATTGAGAAAACTCTCGCTCTGGCGGACAACAACCCGGGGGACACTGACCGTTCGTGCCCGTCAGTTTGACCGCTCTGTCCGCCCGTGCGACCTTGCCCCCATGGGGAGAGGCTTTCGTTTTGGTTGGCTGCAAGCAGCTGGATTGGGCCTCGCTCTTGGCTGTGGGAACGATCCTAGTCTCCGCGCAGGCGAGGGCAATGCTGACGGCAACGAGACGGCTGCGGGCGGCACGGGGCTGTCACCCGGCGGTAGGGCTCCAGGTATAATGTCCGAGGAGGATGAACAGATACTGGTAGAAGATGAGCCGGACGTCGAAGTTTCTCCGGGCGTTGCAGAACCAGGCAGTTCGGGTGCTAACACCCAAGGCGTCACTAGTCCGGAGCTTTGGTACTCGAACGGTGATTTGCTGGTCTATATCGCCCTCAGCAAAGAGGATGGCACTATCGAGTCGATGGTCACAAGCACCATCAGGGGCCTCCCAGTCGGCTCCAATGGCATCACGATGATGCCGGACGGCTCCCTGTTGGGGGTCCGCACGAAGAAGAAGGACGGGACCGCGTTCTATCGAATCGCCAAGCCGCCTAGGACTGCGAGCGACGTGACCCCTGAGATGCTCGGCGATATGCCCGATGGCCTGCTCTTGGAGGGGTTGTACACGGACTGCGATGGACGGCTTTATGCGATGGATTCTGGTCGGGACGTGACGTCCTCTGCCGGAAACCGCCTGCTGCGAATCGACGGTGACCTTCAGGCCGGAGACTTCGCCTATGAGGTTATCACCGATCTTGCGGGGTCTTCGGTCACGGACATCGATGACATGGGGCCAGGAATCGCACTGGACGGTTCAACCATCACGGACAATCCAGGTTTGGCCATCGACACCGGATCCATCTACGATTTCAGCTACACAGAGGGCACCGGGACGCTCAATGGGAAGGGCGGAACCTGGGCGATTCATGCTCTAGGTGGGTTATTTTTCGCGGACAATGTTGCTCGAGTCTTTGTGATGGATACCGACGCTGGTTTGTTTTTGTACGACTCCAAGTTGGGGACCCAGTTGGGCTCTATCGGAGTGGGTCCCGAGCCAACTCCGGGGACCACGGAATTTCGGGGTGACTCTGGTCTCACCGGGCCCATCACGGACTGCGTTTCGGCTTTTCCGCCTTCCCGTGCCCCGCTCTGAGCCGACGGAAAACCCCCTGGGCGCACTGGCGCGGAGCCTGGGAGGGAAGGGCCCCGGACCCTGCTTGACAGCAGATCTCATCTCCAACACCCTGGGCGCGTGAACTCGCAAAGCACGCAAGCTTGGTTAGCTGACTTCATCTCTCGGTCCGGCGGCGTCGCTGGCACTGTCCATTTCCGCGAGGGGGACATGCTGGTACTGGCCGCGGCTCACAACATCCCGCCGAAAGTGCAAGAGCTCACGAAGCACATCCCCAAAGGTAAAGGCATGGCGGGTCTTGCGTGGGAACGGGTGGAACCGGTGCAAACCTGCAACCTGAAGACGGATACCAGCGGAGACGTTCGCCCCGGCGCCAAATCCGTCAACGCCCAAGCCGCTGTCGCCTTGCCGGTCAAGGGCAGCGATGGACAGATCGAAGCCGTCGTGGGGATCGCCTACAGCGACGAGCGTGAGCTGGACGCGGAGACTCTGCAGCGGCTGGCAGCGGACGCCGAGCGCGTACTCTTGGCGCCGAGCGCTTAGGTCAGCGACGCTCGAACTCCGAACTTCAACCTAGTCGCGAGGGTTCACGGCTCTTGCCGGAACGCCGACCACGGTGGTGTTCGGATCGACATCTCGAACTACAACGGCGTTCGCGCCGACCTTGGCGCCTGTGCCGATGTGTACCCCGCCGACCACCTTGGCTCCGGCGCCGAGGAACACGTCGTCGCCCAGCGTGGGGCTCTGCTGGCGCTCGGCGCCAATCGTCACTTGATGCTCAACGAATACACGCGAGCCACCTCGCACTGATCCGTTGATGACCACCCCGTTCGAGTGGATCAGCACGAAGCCCGGCCCAAACTCGGCGCCGCGCCCGATCACACACCCAAGCACGGCCGAGTTCACCTTGTTGAACACCATCTCAAGGGCGGGCACGCGATGTCGCCTCGCCGCTTGCATCGCGCGATAAACGACCATTGACGCCGAGCCGTCGGAGGCCAGCGCCTTCGCCACGCTGCGCAGGTCGTCCTTGCCGTAGCACCACTGCGCTTTCTGCGCGAAGTCCTCTTTCAAAAGTCCAAGCGTGGTGAACATCACGGCTCCTTAGCACAGCTTCTGCGCGGCGCTCTCCAGCCAGGTACGCGCTTCTTCGCGCGGCTCCCACGCGAGCGCGCCCAGCGCGTCCCGCACATAATCGGGGGACCTCATCCCGCACAGTACGCAGCTCACGCCAGGCACTCCGCAGAGCCCCCACAAGACGAGCTGGGACAAGGTCGCGCCTTCGAATTCACGTAGCAAGTCTGACTGAAGCGCCGCCTTGAACGGCGAGTTGCGGCGATTGCTCGCGCTCGCTGCGACCTGCCTACAAGCGAGCACCAGCTCCTGCAGGGCCCCGGTGTAGCGCTGTTTCCACTCTTGCCACACCTCACCCAGCGACTTTCCGGCGAACGACTGGTCCATGGCGAGCAACATGCGCGAGAGGTCTTTCGCCAAGATGCCGCGCTCAAACTCGAGCCACACCTCGTAGCTTTGGAGTTCGTGTTCACCGATGCGTTCAGCCCAAGTGAACAGGTTTCCGGCGTCCAACTTCACGTCGGGCACCGCTCCGAGCACAGCGCCGAGGCGGGACTTGAACTCCGCTTCAAGCGCTGCGACGATCGCGTGAGCCCGCGGGAACTCGGGTGCATCAGTCGACTCTGGCGCATCGGCGAGGCGAACCAGGGTGTCGCCCTTTAACGCGTTCAATGGGCGGTTCGCCAATACCGCAATCCCGCGCTCTTGTGCCAGCCCGAGCACGGAGGCGCTCTGGAGTTCAAGCGGATTCAGCGGCGCCTGCACGACGGCGAAACCCTCGCCTTCAAGCGCTAGCAGATCCTCCAAAGTCAACACATCCGCGTCCGCGGAGCTGTCCTCACTTGCGGCTCGTAGCGTGTTGCTCGAGACGCCGTACCAGCTGATCTTTCCGGCAGCGCGCTGCGCCTCCAACCACGAGAACGCGCGCTGCAGTCGGGCCAGTACGTCGCGCTTGGGCAGTCGGTGCAGCAGCATCTCCGGGTTGTGCAGTAGACACACATCGAGTGTGTGCAAGCCTGTTCGATCCAACGAGTTGCTTAGCTGAGCGTTCAAGCACGCTTCGTTGAGCGAGTAAGACAGCCCCGGACCTAGCTCAACCACCTCATCGAAGGTGCCTTCGGGCTTCGGCTCAGCTAGGATCCCGATCTTCGAGATGACCACCACTTCGGCCCGCTCGATCTGCTGCCTGCGCAGTACCCCCGCTAAAGCGCTTGCGACGCAGCGTTCACTGTTGCCCTGGTTGTAGGTGGCTGCGGTGTCAATCAGGTTGCAACCCTGAGTTAACGCTTGTTGCAGGGCGCGCTGGTGATCGCCGATCCCCGCGTGTGCCCGATAAGCGCCGAACCCTACGCGCGAAACCACCAAGCCGGTCTTGCCCAAGGGGCCATACGCAGTGTTGGGTAGGTCGTGGCGCGCCGCGTAACGTTCCGTCGCTTCCCGCGTGGCGCAGCCCGTCACACGCGGGTTCGCAAGTACTGGGGGCTGCACTTCCGCGGCTCTGCGAAAGTCGTCTCGTAGGCGAGCGGGCACGCTCGCGGGGTCCGTGAGGGGCGCCTCACACGTCTGGTTTCGGCAGATGTACAGCGTCGGTGAGGCCTGGACGCTCGGTTTGCCTTTGGCGAGCGGGTGGTCCGGACCAAAACTGATCACGCGCTGCGGCAGGTACTCGCTCGCGACGGCGCGGCGCAGGGCGTGACACGCGTCGAACCCGCCGGCGAACACGAGCTCAACCGCGCCGTGTAACATTTGGTCGACGACGTTTAGCGCGGTCATATACGCCCGTGGCATACGCTCGATACGTTGCCCATAGGCGCGCAGCGCCGAGCGTGCTGTCTCAGCGAGCGACGCTTCGCCAGTATGCAGGCTCAAGCGCCAAAGGGCGCGGGCAGCGATCGCGCCAGCGTTGGGCAACGCGCCGTCGTTGCCATCGCGGGTGCGGACCACGAGTTCTTCGCTCGTAGCGGAGGTCGCGAAAAACGCTCCACTCGTCTCATCCGAGAAGTCCCTGAGCAGCACTTCCGCCAGGTGTTTGGCTCGGCTCAGGTGGGCGGCTTGCCCGCTAGCTTCGTACAAGTCGATCAGCGCGTCGCTCAAGAATGCATAGTCCTCCAGATACGCTCCCAAGTGCGCTCTACCGGCGCGTGCCGCGCGCAGCAGGCGACCGTCACCGTCAGTCATGCGCTCCGTGATGAAGCGGGCTGCGCGCTCCGCGCTCTCTAAGTAGCGGGGCTCCGCGAAGACTCGCGAGGCTTCCGCCATCGCGCCGATCATTAGCCCGTTCCAGCTCACCAGGATCTTATCATCGGTGAGTGGCGCGATGCGGGCTCTGCGCGCCGCCAGCACGAGCTGCTTCGCGCGCTGCAGCTTCTCGCTCAAGTCGCTCTCGCTGATTTGGTGACTGCTCGCCACGTCGCTCAATGAACGTTGCCGATTCAAGACGTTCTTGCCGTCGAAGTTCCCTGCTTCGCTGACGTCGTAGAAGTCAGAAAACACCGCGGCCAACTCGACCGGCAGGATCCTGAACAGTTCTTCCTTGCTAAAGACAAAGAATTTGCCTTCTTCACCCTCGCTATCGGCGTCCATGGCGGAGTAATAACCGCCCGCTGCGTCTTGCATCTCCCGCACGATGTAGTCGAGCGTCTCGCGCACGACTCGTTCGTACTCGGGGTCTTGAGTGACCTGAAACGCTTCCGTGTACAAGCGGGCGAGCTGCGCGTTGTCGTACAGCATCTTTTCGAAGTGCGGCACGATCCAGCGCTCATCCACTGAGTAGCGGGAAAACCCGCCGCCGAGTTGGTCGTAGATGCCGCCGTTCTTCATCGCGTCCAGGGTGCGGACGATCATCGCTCGGGCGCTGCTTTCTCCGGCCACGTTTTGGGTGCGCAGGTGGTAACGCAGAAGGAGGTGTAGCGCCTGGCACGGGGGGAATTTGGGAGCCTTTCCAAAACCTCCATTTTCTGAGTCGAAGTCGCGTTGCAGCTGGTCGACCGCGCGTTTTATTGACTTCGTGTTGATGTTGCCCCCCGGCTCAAGCTGTGATTGAGCGCGGATGTGGTCGGTGAGTTCAGCTGCTTGGCGGAACAGTCCATCGCGGTCGTTCTCCCAACAATCCGCGATGCGACGTAGCAAAGACCCAAACCCCGGACGGCCGTTCCTCCCGTCTGGAGCGAAGTAGGTGCCTGCAAAGAATGGCGTCTGTTCGGGTGTGAGAAACACCGTCATGGGCCAACCACCGCTGCCATTGATGGCGATTGTCGCCGCCATGTAGACGTCATCGATGTCGGGTCGCTCTTCGCGATCCACCTTGATGCAGACGAAGTTCTGATTCATCAACTCGGCGACCTGCGCATCCTCAAAGGACTCGCGTTCCATCACGTGGCACCAATGACACGCAGCGTACCCGATACTGAGCAAGATCGGTCGGTCCAGGGTCTCTGCCAGCGCCAGCGCTTCTGGGCCCCACGGGTGCCAATCCACAGGGTTTTCGGCGTGTTGAAGCAGGTACGGGCTGATTTCTTGGTGTAGGCGGTTGGTCATCGGCCCGCAGCCTCTAGCACAGAATCCCCGCAAATACCGAGCAGGAGCCTAGGCCTTCAGGCTCCGCTCACGACCCGCAGGCGCGCTTCCCGATGCGTTGGGAGAGGCGCGTAGGGTCCCACCGAGATTCGGGGTGTTTGCGGCCCTTTCGTTGAGTACCCGAGTGGCGCAAACGCCTTCTTGAAGTCGGCGAAACTGCCGCCGTTGTTGACCGCGCTCATCAGGGCAAGCCCTTCGGTGGCGTCGCCCTGGGCTAGGACGTACTCGACCCAGGCCCACTTCGCGCTGGTCGCGCGCACGTCGGCTCGTCCGGCGAGTCCGCGCCGCAAGCGGTTCAGCTTCGCATCGACCACATCCACACCCGCAAACTGCTGCCCATCAAGTGGGGTCTTTCGCTTCGCGCAGAACGGCGCGACACCCAGCGCGATGGGTATGATCTTAGATAGCTCGGAAATGAACCCGATCCCCTCGTCGATATCGTCGTTGGTTTCGCCGGGTAGTCCGAGCATCAGATACAGTTTAAGCCGTTGCATGCCGGCTGCACGCGCCCGAGCGGCCGCGTCTTGATAGTGGGGCTTGCGTCCACGCCGCTCAATCGCTTCGCGCATGCGTTCACTGACACCGTCCAGCGCAGTGGTCAGCGTGCGATAGCCGACCTTGCGCAGCGCGAAGACCAGGGGCTCTTTCAGGCGGTCAGGGCGCAAGCTGCTCAGCCCGACCCGCTTGCCGTCGGCGGCCAGGGCTTCCACGATCTCGACGATGCGTGGGTGATCGCTGACGGCGGCACCGACGAGCCCAACTTTCGGCGCGTCAGCAGGGATTAGAGAGAGAATCGTTTCTTCAGGCACGACGCGCATGCCGCCATTGGTGCTGCGTCGCATCACGCAGTATTGGCAACCTCGACTGCACCCCCGCTCGGTTTCGATCAGAAACATGTTGCTGAGTTCAGTGTGTGGGGTGCGGATGGTGCTGCGCGCGGGCAGGATGCTGTCGTCACACTTGCCGACCGGCGGCAGCTGGTCGCCGTGCTCGCTCGGCACGTAAATGTGAGGATGCTGCGCCAGCGCCCGGAGGGCGGCGCTTCGTGACTCCGCCCCAAGAATCGTATCGAGCGCGAACTCCACAATGCCTTCGGCTTCGCCGATCACGATCGCGTCGACGAAGGGCCCGAGAGGCAGCGGGTTCGAGAAGGTGAGGGGCCCTCCGGCGAGAATAAACGGGTGGCGATGATCGCGCTCGGCCCCCAACGCTGGGATCCCCGACGCTTGCAGCATCCGGATCACGCCGCCGAGCTCAAGCTCGTAGGCGACGCTAAACGCCACGATCGGAAACTCATTGAGGGTGCGCAGGCCCTCATAACTCACCGGAGCATCGAACCGCGCTCCGGGGTCCTTGTCGGCGCCGTCGGGCAGAAACACCCGCTCACAACACATGCCTTCGCGCAATTGAATCGTCCGGTAGATCTGCTGGTAACCCAGGGAACTCATCCCGACGTTGTAGGGCGATGGGTAGGCGAGCGCGATGCGGTGGCCTGCGTCCTTGTTGATGCGCCCGACTTCGTCGCATAGTCGCTGCTCTATCAGTCGGCGAGTAGTTTGGGCGATCACAGGACGCGCACCCTAACACGCTGGTCGCCCCACACAGTGAGCCCCGTATAGGTCGGATCGGGTCCAAGCCGCGGGGCCGGGCGGGTCGTGACCCATTGCGGTGAGATCGCCCCATGTTGGATCGATTCTGAGCTTTCGGTTATCGTCCCCCGATGCGCATCACCCCTGACCCGACCCGAGTTCATTGCCCAGCGGACACTGAGAGCCGGACGGCGCCGCAGGCAAGGGGTCTTGCTTGAGTGAGCGTCGTCCAGACGACGGGCAGCGCCGCGCGCTGACTCACGTTGGCGGGCAGGTGACCTACCAGGGCCCAACTGCCCTAGAATCAACCGTGCGCGCCGCGCTCTCGGTGTCCGGGGATGAAGCCTCGGTGCGAAAACATGTGCACGCGTTTCACAGCTATCCCGCGCGCCTCCACCCGCAGACCGCGGAGCATCTCATCGCTGGCTTGACGCAGCCTGGCGACACAGTCTTCGACCCGTTCTGTGGCAGCGGAACCGTGCTGCTCGAGGCGATATTGCAAGGCAGAGCCGCTGTCGGGACGGATCTCAATCCGCTGAGCGTCGCGCTCACCAATCTGAAGACCCGGGGGCCCAAAACCGCGGAGCGCGCGCATTGGCTTGAAACCGCTGAGCAAGTCGCCGAGTTCGCCGTCGAGCGGCGGATGGATAAGGCGCCGCCGCTCAAACGTTATCCCGCGCAAGAGCGGCAGCTGTTTGATCCGCACATGCTGCTTGAGCTCGACAGTTTGAGCGCTGGCGTGGCCCAGGTGGAGGCGAATCGCACTCAGGCCGCCCTTCGCCTCGTGCTCTCGTCGATCGTGACCAAGGTCAGTCGGCGACCCGGGGATAGCTCTGGCAAGGTGGTGCCAAAGCGCCTAGCCGGGGGCTTCGCGATCCGCATGTTCGTCGCTCGAACGCGCGAGCTCTGCGCTCAATTCGACGAGCTTGAGCGACTCTTGCCAGCTCCACCGAAGTCCCAGGCTTTCGAAGCGGACGCCCGTGAGTTGAAACCCATCAAGCCTAAGTCGGTGGACCTGATTGTGTGCTCCCCGCCGTACCCCGGGGTGTATGACTACTATGAGCACCACCGAGTGCGCCTGGGCTTCGCGGGGTTGTCCGCAGGTCGCTTCCAACAAGGGGAAATCGGGTCCCGCAGGCAACTCACGGCCCTTGCCGGCGCCGCAGCGCGCGCGACCTGGGAAAAAGACCTAACGCAGGTGCTGGCGGCCTGCGCGAAGGTCCTCAAACCCGGCAAGCTAATGTGCTGCGTGCTCGGCGACGTCGCCCTTCCCGGCGTGACCGTGCGCGGTGATGTTTCCGTCAAGAGCATCGCCGGACGAGCCGGGATGGAGGTCGTGGCCGTGGGGTCTCAGGAGCGCCCTGTATTCCACCGAAACACGGAGGAAGGTTATCAGCAGCGCAGTCGGGCCGAACACCTTGTGGTGCTTCGGAGATCGGCATGAGCATTTCAACTTTGAAGGGCTCATTTCTGTTCTGCGAATCAGAGCCGGAACAAGGCACTTAACTCATTGAAATTTCTGGCGCTGAGTCTGGCACGATAGGTGCACTAGTCCTGAGCAGAGCCAAGCGCTCGCCCTGTTTGCACGGGAGTTTCAGGTCCCCCTACCGGGACTCCCGTGTTCTACTCCGCGCCGCGACGAACGGTCCCCCTCCCGAGTCGCGGCGCTTTTTTTTGTTCTGGGTGGATAGAACGACGCACCGCCAGGCAAGACCGACCCCCCGGGTGCCGAAAGTGGCGTCTCGTCCACGCCTGGGCCGAAGCTCAGCTCAAACGCCCATCGCCTTGAGTTCTTGGCGGAGCTTGCGAAATGTCGCTTCGGCAGCGTCAACTCGCTTGGCGATCTTGCGCAGGTCGGCCCGGCTGTAGACGTTGAGCCGGTTCAGATCGGAGAACAGGTCGCGTTTCTCGAGATTCTCCAGAGCACGCACGCACTCAACCGTTGACTTGCCGCCTCGCCCCGGACTCCCATAGTTCGCTTTTACGTGGTCTTCGAGCTTCACGACGCTCCAACCTTGCTGCTCCACCTTTTGGAGCAGCTGCTTGCGTTTCGCTGGAGACAACGCCGCGGTGGCGACGAAATGCCGCATATCCAGGTTCTTCCACGGCGGAGATAGCCCCAACTCCCGCGCGATGCGGTACACGCGTACGCAGCGGCTGAGCGTTGATACGCTGGCGTTCTTCAGGACCTGTCCCTGGAGCCGTCTCAAGCTCCATTCCTGTCGCCCCCGGGTTTCCGTCCAATCGAGGCGTTCAATCACCAGCTGACCTACGCGGTAACAATCCGCAACGGTGAGCGGTGTGTCTTTAGCTCGAATAGCGCTGGGCCAGGGTAGCAGGCGCACCTCGGCGACCGTGGGCGGACTGGGCGGTTTTCTCGCGGGCATTAGCGTGACCTTACCTCAGGCGTGGACAACAATCCAAATAGAACAAGGCGATCCCTCCATCTCGGCAGTCAGCTGAGCGGCTTAGTTTGGGCTAGCCTACGCGGAGGACGTCAACCCCGCTCTGCCTGGGGGCGGGCTACTCGAAGGAGGTTCACTTGAAGTCGAAAACTGCTCGCGCGTCGTAGACCAGTAGTGCCGTCGACCGCCGGGTGCATCCAGATCTGCATAAAACGACATGCCTACCCGCCTGAGTACCCCTCCGGACGGGAGGTTGTCTAAATCCGAGCTCGCGACGATTCGCTCGAGTCCGACGGCCATCAGCCCGTAGCGAAGCACCGCTTGAGCTGCTTCGGTCGCATACCCAAGCCCCCAATAGCGTGGTCGCAAGCTGAACAGGATCTCAACCCACCCGGTCCCTTGAACTTTGCGGAGCCCACACACGCCGACGAGTGTCTCCAGGTCTGACTTCGCGCGGATCGACCACAATCCAAAGCCTAGGGTGCGAAAGTCCTGGTTGCTCGTGGTCACGACTGCGTTGACCATGTCGAGTGTGACTGGCTGCTCATTCCACAGATAGCGCCTGACCTGTTCATCGCCCCAATGACGTACCAGGCTTGCCACGTCATCGTCCGTGATGGGCGCCAGGTGTAAACGACGAGTCGTCAGCTGAAGGTCAGCAACAGTCACGGTAGCTCACACTACCACAAGCGGCTGTCGCTTTGACAGCTTGTCTTCAGCGTGAACGAGGTTAGGTCGCCAGTCTGCACAGTATTGCGGCAGCTTCGGTGATGTTTTGATCAGTGATCCCCAGGTGCGTGCACGCCCTCAGTCGCCCCCCAAGGTGCGAGAGTTGAACCCCGCTCTGCTGAGCTGAGCGGGCAAATTGGCTGCAATCTCCGGTCTTCGGCCTGAAGTATAGGATGTTCGTCTCGTGTGACCAAAGCTCGAAGTGTCCCGATTCGGATAGTAGCTCTGCCAGTCGCTGAAGTCTGTCGTGGTCGTGACTGAGCCTCTCGATGTGGTGGTGCAGAGCGTGCAGCATGGCTCCTGCAATGATTCCCGCTTGCCTCAGCGCACCTCCCATTCGCTGCTTTACGAATCGGGCCTCAGCGATCAATGGCTTGGATCCCGCGAGAATAGCGCCAAACGGGCAGCCGAGTCCCTTGGAAAAACACAGCTGAACCGTGTCTACATGGCGTCCCCAGTGTTCCACCGCGACCCCACGTTTCACCGCAGCATTGAACAGGCGAGCCCCGTCTAGGTGAAGATATAGGCTGTGCGCGGAACACGATTTCACCACGCTGGCGAATGATTCTTCGGGCCAAATGCTTCCGCCCCCTTGGTTGTTGGTGTTTTCGATCACGACGAGCCGAGCGCGAGCGAAGTGGGGGTCCGGCTGCCGCAGCGAAGCCACGACAGCGTCCCCATCGAAGATGCCGTTCGGGCCGGCGAGGGGGCGTACTTGGGCACCCGAGTTCGCCGCGATGCCGCCTCCCTCGAAGTTGTAAACGTGGGAGTTCTCATGACAGAGGACCTCCGACCCGGGTGGAGCCAACAACGCCACCGCGATTTGATTGGCGAGGGTCGCGCTCGGCACGAGCACGGCGGCTTCTTTGCCGAGCAGCTCTGCCACCTCGGCCTCTAGCCGATTCACGCTGGGGTCGTCTCGCCGTTGTTCATCGCCCAGCGGCGCGGTGACCATGGCCTGCAGCATCTCAGGCGTAGGAAGCGTCGCGGTGTCACTGAAGAGATTGATCACGCGGAGACGCTACTGTCTCCGCGGATAACGGCAAGGGATCAGGTTGTCAGCACTTCAGGCTCAAGCCCGCGAGCTCTAAGATCCCGAACAATTTCATCTTTGTAGATTGGATTCATGATGACGACGACGTCGGGGGCGTATTCCTTGAGGAAGTCCGGGCCGACAATTTGTTGTCCGGTGCCAGCCATGAAGAAGCCTTGCCGGTGCGGATTGATGTCAACGACAAACTCAATCCCAGAGTCGACCCCCAGCGTGGTCAAGAACGCGACGCCCTTCGAACCAGAACCCCAGACCACGACCTTCTTGCCCTGTTGGTTGTAACCCGCAAGGCGCTCGATCCACTCTCGACTCTGCACCGCTAGGCGGCCTACGAAAGCCGTCGTGAGCTCCTTCAACAGCTCCAGATCGTTCGCTTGACTGGGCAGGCCCTTGGGAGTTCCAAGAGCGGGTCGCGCGTCGATCATGAGGTACTGGTTGTCGTACTCGCGACCCAGTCCCAGTACGTCGAAGCCGCTCCCCTGGAATAGACGCGCGAGCGACCCCATCGAAAAGTACGAGCAGTGCTCGTAGTAGATATCCCAGAACGCGGTCTCTTCCAGAATGCGCTGAACGTCAGGCACTTGAAAGAAGACAACCGTGTCCTCGCGTTCGCCGACCGAACGCCGCACGGTGTCCATGAAACGCCGCGAGTCAGCGATATGTTCAAGCGTCATCTTGCAGCAAACGAAGTCGCCCTGCGTCTGTTCGTACTTCTCGGAATAGAAGTCGACGATGAACTCAATCCGGTCTTTCGCATCGCTGGTGTTGCGCTCTGCGTTGTACGACGGGTCAAAGCCAACCCCCCGATTGGGCCCGAGCTCACAGAGCATGTTTAGGAACTCACCTTTGCCGCAACCAATCTCCACAATCTTCTTGTTGTGGAGCTGATAGTCCGCAACCAGCTTCTCCGCTAACGCCCGATGCCATGCGTTAAAAGTCCCGGAGTACGCTTGGGTTGGATCGTACCTCTCGGAATACTCAAGCAACTTCGGGTCGAAGGCGGTGTTGTAGATAAAACCGCAACCCGAGCAGAGCCCTAGGGCGATCTGGCCGCGTGGAAAGTGAACGGCCTCATGCTTGGTCTTCAGCAGCAGGACGCTGTTCACCGGGACGTTGTCCGCGGTGTAGAACACCCCGACGTCAGGGGTTCGGCAACAGGGGCACACTAGGTTCGGGTTGGGGCTCATGCCATCACTTTCACTTTGGGGACAGGGACGATAAACTGCCCGCCGGCTCGGGCGAAGTCAGCTTGCTGCCGCATGATCTCTTCGGCGAAGTTCCAGGCTAAGATCAGCACGTAGTCGGGCTTGTCCGTGAGCAGCATGGAAGGCTCGAGAATCGGGAGCTGGTTGCCGGTCATGAACTTGCCCTGCTTGAACGGGTTCAGATCCACCAAGTAGTCCAGGTGAGCTTTTCCGACCCCGCAGAATGCCATCATGGTGCAGGCCTTCGCGGCCGCTGCATAGCCGACGATGCGCTTCCCGTTCGCCTTGAGATCGGTCAGGAGCTTCAGCAGGTCGGCCTTGAGGGCAAGGACCTC
>JBDKJZ010000039.1:0-18975 GCA_039796375.1 Pseudomonadota bacterium | reverse complement strand
GAACTGCCCGGGTCCGGAATTAACTCGTTAACAAGTTAACGATGTGACACTTAAACTGGGCCCGACCAGCGCCCCTGGCACTATCTGACTGCGCGCTGTCTCTGATCCACTCGAAATTGGGTAGGATATGGTAAGATACTGTAGGTACTAGAACGATGGCGACTCGAATATTTATGCCGAGACCCAATGCGGGCGGTGGCTCCCTACCCGAGCCGGGCCTGCAAGCTCACGCGCCCAGAGACCGATGGGTTGAGGTGCTGGCGTTCCTGCTACTGACGGCGGCGCTGTATCTCTGCTTGGCTTTGCTGAGTCTGAGTGTCGATCCTGAAGACCCGAACGCGCACGGTGGGAACTGGGTGGGGCCTGTCGGGGCGGCGATGGCTGGGGTGTTCGCGCAGGGTTTCGGAGTGGTCGCTTGGGCGCTGCCTATCGAGATGCTTGCGTTCAGTTTGCCGCTGCTGAAAGAGCGGAAGATCTCCCTCACGGGTTTGCGGGCCGCGGGTGATCTCGTGGTGGTGATAGTCTCGTCGGCGCTCGTGCATGTCCTCTTGCCGAACGCGAGGGTATTCGGCGAGCTGCGTGCGGGGGGCAACGTAGGGCTGCTGTTCGGAGAGTTGTTTGAAGCGCTCTTCAGCACCGCTGGGTCGATCTTGGTTTCCGGCGCCATTGTTGGATTGATCCTGATCAGCCGTGCGTCGTTCTCCTTCATTGAATCCTGCCGTCGAGCCGCAGACATGGCGCGCCGCGTTTGGAATCGACTCGTATACTGGGCGCATCGAGCGGTCGATGCTTGGTCGCAGGCGCGGGTCGCTCGGGCCGAACAGCACCAAAGAGAGCAGGCCTCGGCGCGTCCGCGGATCGCACTTCGCCTAAGTGACCAAGCGATCATTGCCCAGCTGGACGATGAGGACCGCTGGATCCCGCTGGAGAAGACCGGCGAACCGCCCTTGGCGATCGCTGAGTCACTGCGCAGAGCGTGGACCGAGCTGACTGAGACCGCTCCCGAACAACCCCAAGAGGCCGTCCCCAGAGAGGCAGCACCAAAATCGTTCAAGAAGCGGGAGCCCACCGCTAAGGCGATAGAGGCCGCTCTAAGCGACGTCGCGGTCGCGGAGCCGCCTGACCTTGAGCTGGCAAGTCCCCCCGAAAGCCCCGCGGAGGCCGACGGGCCCCTGAAGATTGTGGACACCCGTAGCAACACAGCCGTGGAACGCAGCTTCGTGCCCCCCAAGACCAGCAAGAAGCGCGGCTTTCAGCTTCCTGACACATCCCTGCTCGACCTGCCCTCCGATGAGGTCGTCAAGATTGACGAAGCGCGCGTGTTCGAACTCGCTCAGCGGCTTGAGAAGACCCTGATCGACTACGGGGTCATCGGAAAGGTCGAGGAGGTGCATCCGGGTCCGACGGTCACTACCTACGAATACTCACCACAGGCCGGCACCAAGGTGAGCAAAATCGCCGGACTCTGTGACGATCTCGCTTTAGGGCTCTCGCGCAAGGTGCGCATCATCGCACCTATTCCCGGTAAGGGCCGCATCGGTTTCGAGCTACCCAACGACGAGCGGGTGCCCGTCAACTTGAGGGAGCTCATCGAAGACTCGCGCTTCGAGAAACTCGCCAGCAAAGCCCCGCTGCCCGTTGTCCTGGGGCGCGATATCGTGGGCGCCCCCTTCTACGCCGACTTGGCTTCGATGCCGCACGTGATCGTGGCCGGTGCGACAGGCGCCGGAAAGAGCGTCGGCTTGAACGTGATGCTTTCAAGTCTCCTATTCAAGCGCACTCCCGATGAGCTGCGCATGCTCATGATCGATCCCAAGGTGGTCGAGCTGGCGCCTTTCGATGGCATCCCGCACATGTTGTTGCCAGTCGTGACCGACATGAAGCAGGCGACCAAGGCGCTCAAGTGGGCTGTCGACGAAATGGAACGGCGTTATCAAGCGTTCGGCGTCGCGGGCACCAAGAACATCACCACTTACAACCAGTGGGCAGACAAGGTCGCTCGTGGTGAAGCCAAGGCGGCTTCTCAGGACGTCGAAGCCATCGCCGCTGACGGGAGCTCGGTCACCGTCTCGGCTGCGAAGAGCGGGTCTGACGGGCTTCAATTGCCCGGACGCATGCCGCACATTGTCATTGTAGTCGACGAGTTTGCCGACTTGATCATGCAGCAGGGCAAGGACGTGGAAGCGGCGATCGCGCGGCTCGCCCAGAAGGCTCGCGCTGCGGGCATGCACGTCGTGCTCGCCACTCAACGCCCGAGCGTCGATGTGATCACGGGGATGATCAAGGCGAACTTCCCGACCCGCATCGCCTACCGCGTGGCTCAGAAGGTCGATAGCCGCACGATCCTCGACGAGATGGGAGCGGAGCTGCTCCTCGGGCGGGGAGACATGTTGGTGAAGCTCAACGGCTCGAGCGACACGCACCGGGTGCAGTGCCCCTTCATCAGCGAAGAAGAAGTGAGCGCTCTGACTGACCACCTCCGCGCACAAGGGAGTCCAGTGTACAACGACGATATCCTCAGTGGCAGCGACGACGAAGAATCGCCTGGGGAGTCCGAGGACGCGCTCGACAGCCGCTACGACGAAGCGGTTCGGATCGTTGCGGAGACCCAGCGTTGTTCGACCTCTTGGTTGCAGCGGAAGATGACGATCGGCTACAATCGGGCCGCTAAGATCGTGGAATCGATGGAAGCTCGAGCTGTGATTGGTCCGCCCAATGGTAGCAAAGAGCGCGAGATTTTCGTGCACCCGCAATAGCGCGGAAGCACCGAAACCAGGGAACGGCTCGGAAGTCGGCGTAGGTCTTCACGATTGGCGTGGGTTTCGACGTCGGCCTATGGTTATGATACCGCGGTAGGGTTGGTGAGCGGGGGTCTCGAGGCGGGCTCTCGGTTCTGGATTTGGCGAGAACAATTCCTCGGAGTCGAAGCGGATCTTGAGCGAAGAAGAAGCACTGAATCGAGCGCAGAACGTCCTGCCGGTGCTTGAGGCACGTGAGGACGACGTCGACGACGTGAAGTGGGCGCTTCATACAGCCCAGGCGCGTTGGACGGCTGGAGGGCGCGCTGAAGCTGTTGTCTGGATGCGACGTGCTGCGACCGCGGCTGACGAAGCAGGTCAGCCCGACCGCGCTGGTGAGCTGCGCGAGGAAGCAGAGGAACTCGCGGAGCAGGTTTGGATCGCCGATAAGCCGTCGCTCGCGAGGCCGTCGCCACCTCCGCCCGCTCGGGGCAACCGTGGCCGCTTGCCGCCTCCCCCGGTGCGCTTTTCGGTGCCGCCGGAGAGCGTCTCGGGTGGCGACATTGATCTCGAACCGGATATCGCACTGGCTTCTGAGCGTTACGTGGAGCCCATGGCTGAGTCTTCTCCAAACTCGACGACCGAGCTGGACGTCGAGGACTACCTGGACGACGAAGAAGAGGTGCTCGATGACGAAGCAGAGGTGATCGATGACGAAGCAGAGGTGATCGATGACGAAGCAGAGGTGCTCGATGACGAAGCAGAGGTGCTTGACCTCGCAAACGAGACGCTCATCTCAGCTGAGGGTGAGGCGCTCTCGGGGCCAACGGATCTGGTTGAGTTCGTCGACGAATTGGCGATGCCCGAGCCAGCGGAGGGGCTTGAGGCGGTTTCGCCTACAGTCTCTGAGTCGCCCGAACTTGAGGTGGAGGAGCTCGGGCGGGATGAGTTCGACGCGATGATTGGCCCCCTGTCCGTTCAGGGGTCGGAGAGCACTGGAGCCGCGGCGCACGAGATGTCGTCTGGCGACTTCGCCCCGGCGCCGGCTTCTTTCCGGACGTTCGACGACCGCTTGAGCTCGGTCGATCTGGAGCCGCTGAGCGCGGAGGCGGCGATTGCGCGGACTGACTCGGACCCTAGCGCGCTCGAGCTCCGGGGACCGGACTCCCGGCGGTCTCGAGTTCCCGCTGCGGGTCCCTCGGTGATCCCTGCTCCCGCGGAGGCGATCGCGCGGGACAGCGTTTCAGCAGAACCAGGTGTGATGGACACGGGGGTTGTCGCACCGGCCGAGGATGAGCTTGCCGAGGTGGATGGGCTAGATCTGTCCGAGGCTCGTGGCTTCGAAGATCTGCCCAAGGCAGTTCAGCTCGCTCTCGCGAGGAGCGCCCGAGTCGAGATCCTGGGGCGTGGGGATGAGGTGGGCTTCTTTGGCGCCGCGCTGATTACTCACGGCGCGGTCGAGATCTTGCCCGCTTTCGCGGACGCGGCTGGTGCGCAGGCCCGACAAAGCGACGTCGTATTCACCCGCGGGAGTCTACAAGAGTCGATTGAACTTCGGGTCGAAGCGAAAATCGACGACACCCGCGTCGCGATCTGGAGTCCGGAGGAAGTTGAACGGGTCTTCGTCGCCTGTCCGTGGGTTGCGGATGAATTGCGCTTCATCGCGGACTACTACTTGGCTGTGTGTGGGGCCACGCTTGGCCCCATGGGTGACCGCCTCGACAACTCGCTTCGGACAACGGTCTTCTCCAGGATGGAAGTGCGAGCGGTTGCGCCCGGCGAGCTAATCGCAACCGGGGGCAAGCCTCTAGACGGCCTGTACGTCTTGGGCGGCGGACGAATCGAGATCCTGAACAACGGTGAGCTTGAGAGGGAACTCTCTCCCGGTGACTTTCTGTTTCCGTCCACGATGTTGTCGGGTCAAGCAGCCCCTCAAGACGCGCGTGCTGGTGCTGGGGGCGCCTTGCTACTCACCGCGCCGCGCGCTGTCGCGCGTGAGCTGATGATGAGTATCCCGCCGCTCCTCGAAGTGCTGTCCTCCTGAGGTCAGTGCGGGCCCGCTTCGGTGTAATCGCCCGGCGGGGTTCCCCCCGCAGGACGCGTACCTGAAGCCGAATCTGATTTCGGTGTGATCCGTCGGTAGCGCTCAATCGGCCTGTGCCGCGCGCCTTAGACCAAGATTTCAGGCATCGTGGCGCTGGTGTGATCCCACGTGCCCCATTCCGTCAGCGGGAGACCCAGGGTCTGCAGCAGGGTTAGTTGTAGTTCAGTCACCTTGCGCTTTGGGAAACGGAGGTGCTGATCGCCCTTGAGCTTCCCACCACCACCGCCAAGCACCAGCAAATGGTAGTCGGTGTGAAGGTGCCCTGCGGGGTTGGCCATGTCGGACACTCCGAAGTTGATCGTACTATCAAGCACCGTTCCCGCTCCCAGCGGCGTTTGGGACATCACGATCGCCAAGTCCGCGTACTGTTCCATGATATAGCGCTCGATGTCGGACGCAGTCTTGTTTCCAGCAGCGCCGCTGTGAGTGAGCTGGTGATGATCGTCATTGATGCCGATCATCGGGTACGTATTGTCATCTCGCGCACCGGACCAGAGGTGTGAATAGACCCGGGTCCGGTTGCAGGCGAGTGCGGCGACAACCAGTCGGTTCGTGGCCTGATTGCGTTCCGTGACCTTCGTCTTGTCCTCGATAACGAAGGTTCCGGGCAGCATCGTGGGGCCGCACTCACCGACGTTGTTGATCGCCATCAGGCGTCGCTCGATTTCGAGAATTCCTTCAGCATGGCTGTCGAGGCGCTTGGCGTCGACGGAGCCAACCGAAAGCTTCATCCGCGCAAGGTCTTCCTTTACGGCATCCAAGGAGCTCCGCCGCATCGCAAGAACCACGTCGCTGGGCAATGCACCCGGCACATCTACTGGAGCCCTGAACAGGTCGTTGTAGAGCTTCGTGGGGTTCCGCTCTGGAACCCTGAAATCGTTGGGTCCTCGATGCGCAAGCGCGGAGCTAATACTACCCATGCCCATGCCGATGTAGGGGAGCGTGCCGGTCTCAAGAGACTTGAACGGCGAAGGGGTGAGCTTCTCAAGCTTCTCAAGCTTCTCATAGTGGTCGGCAACCACCTGATCGATGGTCGGGGTCGTGTGGGTCGAGGTGTCTTGCTCGAACTTGTAGGGTTCAAAATCGATGTCAGCGATGACGTTTGCCTTGCTGTGATTGCCACCGCACAGCACATAGGGAGCGCCCGCGCCGTGGCCCCGGAACCCACCGTCAAGCATGTCCAATCCGCTGACTAGGGTCATCTTGTTTTTCACCGGGGCAAACGCTTGAAGGTTGCGCGACAGAGCCCACGCATTTCCCTGCCCAGTTGCGCTCGGTGTCCAATCGGCGAACTGCACACCGTTACCCCAGAAAAACACTCCGAAGGACGTAGGCAGCGCGCCACCTTGCGCGAAGGCCTCACCGTTGTCGTCTGTCATCGCGTCCAGAATGGGCAACCATAGGGCGACCCCGACGCCGGATACGGCGCCGCGCAGAGCCATTCGCCTACTTACTTTGAGTTCCTTAAGCACAGTTCACTTACCTTTCAGAGGCCGTTGGGGTTGCCGGGTTCTTCCGCCGACTCTTCAGGGTTCGCTTCGTCACGCGAATCCGTCTGGGTGGACAAAAACAAATCGCTTGAGACGAAGCTGCCCAGGAACTCCCGCCATAGGAACGGACGATTTTCATAGGCGTCAGCAACCTGCATCAGTGAATCGTCGTCCTCGTGCGCCTCGGCGGCGGCGTTGGCGTAGCGGTAGAACTTCGTCGCGAAGCAGTGACGACTCTCTGGAGCCTTCCGGAGAACTGCGGCCATCTCAACGGCCCCGTTGACCGGAGTCCCGGAGATTGTGGTCTGCGCGCTGACAGGCAAGTTGCGCTCCTCAGTGCGGTATCGACCAATCGGGTCGAAGTGCTCCAGAGCGAAACCGTAGGGATCCATGAAACTGTGGCAGCTTGCGCAGAGCTTGTCGGCCTGGTGGGCTTCGAACTTTTGGCGCGTGGTTCTAGGGGTGTTCGGGTCATCCTTCTGTTTAAAGGAGGTATCCACATTAGTTGGAACTGGGGGCACTGGTGTACACAAGATGTTTTTTAGGATAAACACTCCGCGACGCGTGGGATGACTGGTGTTCGCGCCAGAGTGCATCGCCAGAAAGCTGCCCTTCCCGAAGATACCGGCGCGGCCTGTTTCGGGGGCAAACTCATAGGGCTGAAAACCCGCACCAGCGGCGGGTACACCGTAGTGTTGAGCCAGCGACGGATTGATATAGCCTCTCGGACTATCCAAAAATGACATCGCGTCGGCGCCTGGTCCGAGCACAACGTCCTGGATCCAGAGCCGTGTTTCTTCGAGCAAATCCGCTCGCAGCGCTGCGTCAAAAGAGGCAAATTCTGGGGACTTCCCGACCACTGCCAGTCGGGTTAGACCCGCGAACTCGATGAAGTACTCGCCGAGGTGGTCGTCTGCGACCCCCGGGGCCAGTAGCGTGTTCGCCGCCGCGAGAACACCTGCGGGGGTGTTCAACGCACCCTGCTCAGCGGCTGTGAGCAGGGCGTCGTTTGGTCCTTGCCCGGTGAGCAAGAATGCGAGGCGGGTGGCCACGGAGTAGGCGTCGAACTTGTAGCGGGGTGACATGCCGTCCCCGACCGCGGTCTCCACCCGGTACAAGAAGTCAGGGGCCTGAAGCATGGTCGCGGTGGTCTGCGAGAGGGACTCCACCGGATCGCTTGAGAGTGCCGCCAACTTCGCGGCGAGACCCGTCCACTTGGTGACCTCCGCCGGTGACAACGCTCGGCGAAATGCGAGCCGGCCGAAGCGCGTGAGGTAGTCTGAGGTGCAAGCGTCCGTCAGAGACGCCATGGGTTCACAGCCAACGTGTGCCAGCCGGCGGGCATTGTCCGAAAAGACTTCAGCGGCGATGGCCTGAGCCGCGCTTTCATACTGTTCAAGCGACTTGCTCTTTAGACTTGTCAATGCAGCGCCCACGGAGTCGAACCCCGCGACGCTGTAGTCCTCCGGCAGGTCCTGTTGCGCAAAGGTCCCGCCGAACAGCGCAGAAACTGTCCTGTGATACTCCGAGCGGGTGAGCAGTCGGAGTTGAACCTGGGTCCCTGACGCCGGGACCTGTTCGGTGCTCCCGCCCGATCCGCCCCCCGGTCCGCCACCTGACACGCCGCCCGGATCCACCTGCCCACCAGCGCCCGGGATTGACGGGTTGTTCGCCCCGCCCCCGGCGGAAGTGTCTCCACCGGATGCGTTTCCAGTCGTGCTCTCAGCTGAGCAGCCGTAGAGCGCGAGTGCCGCGACGAGCGGCGCGATACCGAGAGTTCGGGTTAGCGAGAACACACGAGTGGAAGTGCAGGCCATTGCCTAACACTTTAACGCCCGCTGACGCAGCGCGCAGCCCCTCATTGCTCGCCGGAAAGTTCCAGCCGATCGGGTTCAGGGTCAGCGAATCTTCGACTCGCCGCCTGAAATCTTGCACTCGCAGATCGCCTCCGAGTTCGTTTTTTGTGAGCCGATTACGCAGGGAAGAGATCGGGTTCGTGGTGAAAACCTGTAATCCACGTCCGTGGGAGGCCCGCACGTTCCGCTCCTCAGCTAGCGGCGATGTTAACGTGCGTGTCAGCCGCAGGTGGTGACGCTTGCAACGGCCCTGTGCCACTCAGTCACGCGCCGAAAAAAGAGAGCTAGTCAAATCATGCGCGCTCGTTGCGCGCCGCCGCTCAGGGGTACCAAGAATCGCCCTCCAAGATTATTCCAGCTTGCCGGAACTTTCGACGACTTCGCGTCGCGCTCCCGTCTTCATCACGTCTTTATCAGCATTCACCCCGCGCCGTGCCGCGGCCGTAGTGATAGCATCGGGCCTCCGAGTCCTGAACTGGGGCACGGCGGGGCTCTCGGTCGAGCCCGGCCTAGGAGACTGGACACTTGTACTCTACTACCTCGCGCTTTCGGCCACTTCAGGCTCTGTGGCTGTGGACCGTCCTGCTCCCCTTGTTGTCGGCTTGTAGTGGGACCCCGGGGACTCCCGAGAACACCGTTGCAGAGACCGATGGGGCTGAGTCTGCGGCACCGACTGCTGCTGCGCCCGTCGAAGTCGAGGTCAAGCCACCGCCGGTGCCTGAGGGTGCAGATCCGGGACCTTCCCCCGTGCGCCGGCTGACACACGTCGAGTACGACAACACTGTGCGCGATCTGTTGGGGGACACTTCGGCGCCGGGCTTACAGTTCCTCCCGGATGTGAGCGAGGGGGGCTTCACCAACAACGCGGCAGGACAATCGGTTAGCCCAGCCTTGGCGCAGCAGTACATGGTCGCAACCGAGCGCCTGAGCAAAGCCGCCGCGGCGGACCTGCCCCGCCTACTGGGGTGCGACCCGGTAGCAGGCGATCCGGGGTGCGTGCCGAGATTTATCACCGCGATGGGAAAGCGCGCTTGGCGCCGACCGATCACTCAAGACGAGCAGCAGCGCCTTCAGGCAGTATTTGACGCCGGAAACCTCGCGTATGGTCCGCAGGTGGGTACAGAGATGCTCCTCCAGGTCCTGCTGCAGGCACCGCAGTTCATCTATCGCTTGGAGACCAGCGCGGCTCCACCGGACGCAAAGGTCGTCGCGCTCGATCCCTATGAGCTCGCGACCCGCCTGTCGTACTTCTTGGTGGGGTCGGCGCCGGACGCCGAGCTGTTCGCTGCTGCGGACTCTGGCGCCATCCTGGACTCCGTGAAGAGCGCCGCTGAGGTCGAGCGATTGCTGCAGACTCCGGCCGCGCGCACACGCCTTGGGCAGTTCTTCTCAGAATGGATGCGCCTGCAGAAGGCGGAGTTTTGGAAGAAGGACACCAAGCTGTTTCCGACGTTCGGCCGCGAGCTGGCCTTGGCGATGCGTCAGCAGGTAGAGGTATTCGCGACCTCGGTCGTTCTCGACATGCAGGGGACACACCGAGACTTGCTGACAGCATCGTTTACCTACGTCACGCCCGAACTCGCACCGCTCTACGGCGTGACGGCCCCAACGACAAATGAGTTTACATTCGTTGAGCTTGATCCCAACCAGCGCGCTGGGCTCCTGACTCACGTGGGCGTGCTCGCCGGGCTGGCCAAAGCGAACATGACCGACCCCGTGCACCGCGGCAAGTTCGTGCGTGAAATGCTGTTGTGCAGTATTGTGCCGCCGCCGCCGCCGGGTATCGTGGTCAATCCGCCCGTGATTAGTCCCGATGCGACCACGCGGCAGCTCTTCGCGCAGCACCAGGCCGATCCGGTTTGCGCTGGTTGCCATCAGCTCATGGATCCAATCGGGCTGGGCTTCGAGAACTACGACCCGATGGGTCAGTGGCGCGATCTCGACTCGGGTATGCCAGTGGATGCCAGCGGCGAGGTGTTCGGGAGCGACATAGCAGGCCCATTTACTGGTGCTGTCGAGCTCGCGCACAAGCTGGCGGACAGCGCGGCTGTCGCGGGCTGTTTCGCTGAGGTCTGGTTTCGCTTCGCGCAAGGCCGAACCGTCAGCTCCGAGGATACGAAGACACTGGCAGATTTGCGCGAGGCATTTGCTTCGCGCAACTTCCGCCTAAAGGATTTGATGATCGAAGTGACTCAGACGCCGGCTTTCCGTTTCCGGCCGGTACCGCAGGCGGAGGCGCTATGAGTGATCGGCGACCTACGGCGACTGGTCCAGCCGGCAAACCGGCGACGATCCGACTCGCGCGGCCTTCGCTGATGAATCGGCGGACACTGCTCCGCGGCGCAGGTGGGATTGCCCTCGGCTTGCCGCTCTTGGACATCATGATCCCGCGGAACCCCGCTCAAGCGCAGGCGTTGATGGCGCCCCCGCGCTTCGGCCTGTTCTTCAGCTCTTGCGGTGTCGTTTCGGACTACTGGTGGCCCACTGGAACCGAGCGTGCCTTTGAACTCAATGCCAACATGCAGCCCTTGCTCTCCTACAAGGAGAAGCTGGTGGTGTTGGAAGGTCTGTCAGCGCTCAGTAGCGAGCTGCAGACCGGCAACCCGCACGACGTCGCTATGGTGCACTTGCTGACAGCGACACCTTTCACGGGTTCCTTGCTCGGCATGTTCACACACTTGTTAGACGGAACAGCGGGTGGACCCTCGGTTGACCAGGTGATTGCGAATCACATCGGGGGAGACACCCAGCTGCGCTCGCTCGAACTTGGGGTCGAATCCTCGATTACGGCTCATCCGCCGCTGGTCAAACGCATGTCATATGGGGGCGCGGCAGATCCTCGGGATCCGATGGACGATCCGGTGCAAGTTTTTGCGCGCTTGATGGGCGATAAAGGCGACGTCGGCACCGCGGCGGAAGTGTCAGCACTACACGCGCAGCGCCGAACGGTACTCGACGCGGTTCAGGCCGAGTTCCAGTCGACCCGGCTGAAGCTCGGTTCGGAGGATCGAGCGAAGCTGGACCGCCACGCCACTGCCGTGCGCGAGATCGAGGAGCGCATTGGGATCGGTGGTGTTGCCGACTGCAAGGTCCCCGCGGTGCCACCCGCTGTAAAAATTGAGACAGTTGCGTGTCAACGCAACGGAAGCGCAGACATGTGCCTGACGGGCTTCGCCGAGGTAGGGCGCGCGCAGATGGACCTCATGGTCTTGGCCTTGGCCTGCGACATGACTCGGGTCGTCAGCCTCCAGTGGTCCACGGCCGAGAGCACGAAGGTGTTCGACGTCGAGCTCGGTTTCCAGGGCGAGCATCACCGAATGTCCCATGACTATGGGAACCGATCGTTAGAGCTCAGCGCGATTACTACCTGGTATGCCCAGCAGTTCGCCTACCTGCTCGGCGAACTTCAGAAGGTGTCCGAAGGCGGGGGAACATTGCTCGACAACCTGCTGCTCTGCTGGTGCAATGAACTGTCTGAGGCCGAGACGCACAGCAGACGCAACCTCCCTTTCGTGCTGGCGGGTTCTGCGGGGGGCAAGTTGGAAACCAACCGCTACTTGAAGATTGGTGAGCCAGCGGGGGCTCCCGCTGTCCCGCATAGTCACTTGTATTCCACACTTCTACAGATGTTTGGGGTGCCCGATGCGGGGTTTGGGCAGCCCGAGTTTCGGGGCGTGCTACCCGGGTTGGTGTAGACCGCCGCAGCGCTCCGTATCTCGCCATAGACCAGAAGAGAAGTTAGAGTCTCGGGCCTTGCCGCTGCTCGGCGGCGACTCGACGTTGTCAGCTCCACCGCACCGCAAAGGCAGCATGATCAGTCTTCGAACACACAGAAAAATTTCCTGGGTAGCCAGCCTAGCGCTCCTGACCTGCGCCTGTGGCGAAACCACAAGCACACCCAACAACGGGAGCGTTGCGGGCGGCGGTGCAGGAGGGGCCGCCGGCGGAGCAATTGTGCTCCCGACCCCTCCGACGTCTGGGGGTACCGGGGGAACGCTGCCGACTCCGACTGAGCCTCCGCCTGCCGAAGGTGGTGCGCCCGCTGGGGGTGCTCCGAGTGGTGGCTCGCCAGCTGGTGGTGCGTCAAGCGGCGGCAGCGGCGGCGATGGGATTTCCGGAGGGGCCGGCGGCGAGACTTACACCGAAAACCCGGGGACCGAGGGTGACGGAGATCACGTTGCTGGACCAGACTACCCGATCGATCCCGATCTAACCGATCTCGGGAAGCCGAAGGGTCGCATGTTTGAATTCGACATGCGCCTCGCCGATAGCGTGATCTTCAACGGCAAGGACACGACCATAGACCCCGCACTTTATACGCGGGAACTCAGGCGCATCAGGGTCTACGTGCCAGCGGCATACAAGGACGGAACCAAGGCCCCCATTCTGATCGTCATGGACGGCGACGGCCTTGGCGAGCGGCCCTGCTTCAACGTGGGTTGCAAGATGGATCTCATCACCAATGCGCTCGACAACCTGACGGTCTCAACCGATCCCGCGCGTCAGCTTCCGGCTTTCATCGCGATCTCTGTCCAAAATGGTGGAGGCAACGGACCTGGCAGTGAACGTGGCTTGGAGTACGACACCGTCAGCGATCGTTTTGCGCGGTTTATTCAGGAAGAGGTTCTGCCGGCGGTACTGGCCAACGCTGACCTCAAGGCGGCGTACCCCAACATCGCGTTTACGGACAACCCGTGGGGTCGTGGTGCGATTGGCTGCAGCTCAGGAGCGTCGGCGGCGCTGGTGATGGGCTGGTTTCGACCCGACTTGTTCCGGCGCATCGTCAGCTACTCAGGGTCCTTTACCGATATCCAAGACAGGGCCGCACCTGAGGAAGTGCAGTACCCGCTCGGCGCGTGGGAGTTCCACGACGGCCAAAAGCTGATTGAGAACAGCGACGTCAAGCCGCTGAGGGTCTTTCTGCAGGTAGCGGATGGTGACCAACAGCTCGGCGAGTTCAAAGATTGGAAGCTCGCCAACCAGCAGATGGCAGCCGCCATGAAGGCCAAGGGCTACGCGTATCGCTACGTCTACACTGAGAACGCTGGCCACTGCACCAACAGCATCTTTGATCTCACCATGGCCGACACGCTGGTGTGGATGTGGCGGGGCTATCATCAGGAGTGACCTTGCCGCCGCGCTGAGCAGCCCGGCACAGGTACCCCGAATCCCGACACCCAAAGGCGAGCGGCACTGCTCGGGACACTGCCCGCGACGTTGTGAGTCCGCCCCGTGAGGGGGCGGGCTACTTCTGAAAGTCTTGCAGGGTCACAACTGCGATCAGCGCCAAGAACATGATCAGCCCGAGCGCGTGAATCTGCGCTTCGACCTTGGCGTTCGGTTTTCTGCGCGCTACCGCTTCGTACCCAAGAAACATCAGGCGACCGCCGTCCAACGCTGGAATGGGGAGCAGATTGAAGCCACCCAGGTACGCGCTCAGCATCCCGAAAAATAGCAGCAATTCGTACGCACCAGCTTCCACCATATCGGCGCCGTATTTCACGATGCCTACGGGCCCTGAGACCTCCGGCTTTTCACGGCCAGTGATCACTCGCCCCAGCCCAACAACCAAACCTTCCACCACTAATGCGGGCTTGGCGAGCGACTCGGTGAAGGCCTCGTTGAACCCCATGGGCTCATACGTCGTCCGAGGACGAACGCCGATGACACCACCGCCCTTCTCACCCTCGGGCCGTGGTGTCACCTTTAACGTTAGCGCTTGTTCATCCCGCAGTACCGCGATAGCAAGCTCCTTGCTGGGGTTCTTGAGGATGATCTGGCGCATCTCTTCGAAGTTCTTGATGTCGGCGTCGTCGATTCGGACGATCTTGTCGCCGTCTCGCATCTCCCCCAGGCTGGCGGCGCTGCCGTCCATGACGCGGACCACCGTCGAGACCGTGACCGGTTTTCCAACGGTGATGAACGCAGCGAAGAACAGGACGCTCGCGAAGACATAGTTCGCGAGGGGTCCGGCGAACACCGTGGCGATACGGGCCGTCAAGCTCGCGTTCGCATAGCTCCCCTTGTCGTCGGGGTCGTTTTCCTCGAAAGGATTCATGCCCGCGACCTGCACGTAGGCGAGGAAGGGGACCAGGGCGACCTGGTAAACCGTGTCACTCCCCCGAGGCTGGTGTTTCCAGATTGTCGGCCCGAAGCCGATACTGAACCGGAGGACGCGGAGACCAAAAGCACGCGCTACGAAATGGTGGCCACTCTCGTGCACGACCATGAGCACCGCTAGGCCAAGAATGGCTAACAAGTACGACATCGGGTTGGATTCTCCAGGTATAGACCGCGGCAGCGGGCATGACCAGGCTTGACCTGCGAGCCGAGTTTGCCGTGAGCTCAGACCCGCCGCCACCAGCGACGAAACCCCTCGGGGATTCGCTTCCGCGGCACTAGCCGGGGCGCTCCCGAGCTGCTAGCTTCCGCCGCCCCGACCATGACTCAGACGAATACTCCAGGTGAAGGTAAAGTTGTTGGCGCGAACCTGAACATTCAGGGCGGCGCGGCCATCGTCGCTCCGGTCTCCGCGTTTCCGAGTGGGATCCCTCAGAACGCGCTGATTGTTCTTCCGCTGAAGAACCCCACTGACGAGCTGCTGGAGAAGATGAAGGAGGGCGCGATCGCGGTGACTCCCGAGCGGATGTGGACCCTTTTGGGCTTCAACGGTCCCGCGGTCCAAGTCCAGGACAATGAGGGGCGTCCTATTGCGATTGGTCTCGAGGACCTGCTCGGCGGTCTAGAGAAGCACTGGAAAGAGAACCAAAGCGACCTTAACCGGGGCCGCATGTACGCGCAGGAACTGATGAAGTACGGGCGCGCTGAGCAAGCTGAGAAGGTGCTCTCACGCGTCGTCGCTTCCGGTGGAACCGGCGAGGACTGGCTAGGGCTGGGTGTGGCGCAGCTCGCGGCTGGTCACCTCGACAAGGCGGAGAGCACCTTGAAGGGCGCACAGAACCTCCTGCCCAGCAACGCAATCCCAGCGTTGCAGCTGGCGCGCGTCTACGGAAAGCGTGAAGAGCTGCAGAACGAACGGACCCAGATCGAGAAGGCGATCTCCATTGATCCGAAGTTCGTCGACTCTTGGGCGTACTTGTACACTTGCGTGAAGCGTACCGAAACTGAGGACGCAGCGATCGCTGCTGTTGAGCAGCTCGCCGCAGCGTCCACGCACGCCAAATGCGCCGCGCCCTACGTCGCGCTCCAGGGGTTTTACTCAGCTGAAGAAGCCACGCGCGACAGAGCGGAAGGGTTCGCCAAGAAGGCGCTTGAGCGCGAGCCTAGCGATGCGCTTGCGCTGGTTTCACTTTCAGCGATCTACGGACAGCGCGGCGACCTACAGGCCGTGATCGATCTCCTGAAGGAGCACCAAGCGGTCATGATGCGTGATGTGCGCGTCGCCAACAACTACTTCGAAGCGCTATTCCAGTCCCGTGACATCGACAAGGTGACTAAGCTCCTGAACGCGCTCGCCGGTTCGCCAAACGCTGAGGTCAAGCGATTTGCGATTGAGCGCTCGCGCATGGTCGCCCAGTTGCTCCAGCAGCAGCAGCAGCAAGTCCGCGGCGTGGCTGCTGCCGCGAACAAAGCCTGAGGCTCTAGTCTGCTCGGCAGAAGCGTAGTTCGCAGAGCGACTGCTGCCGGGGGCCTCGCTGGCCCGTAACCGAGGGGTAGTCGTCTAGGCTCCGAATACTTCAGGAGAATCCGGAGCCAGCGCCACTGTGTGTCCGAGTACGCTGCGGCGCGCCTACGGCTAGGACCGGAAAATCTTCGGTGGCTTTGTTGGCCCGGCTTTCGGGCCTTCTGTAACCCGTCGGGTCGTGCGAATCGGAGATCAGATAGCGGGGCGTTATAGATTGCTCAGGCCCCTTGGCACTGGGGGGATGGGCGAAGTTTGGGGCGCGCGAAACGAACTCACCAACAGAGACTTCGCCATCAAGTTCCTCCTTCCCGAATTTACTGAGAACGGGGACGCCTTTGAGCGCTTCGTTCGCGAAGCCAAGACCACCGGAACTCTGCAGCACCCGAGTATCGTCGACGTGTACGACGTAGCTCTTGGAAAAGATGGGCGACCGTTCATCGTGATGGAGCTGTTGCACGGCGAAGAGCTGGAGAACCTGATTGAGCGCAAGGGCGCGCTGTCGCCGCTCAAGACGGCCGCGTACTTCGCCCAGATCGCCGCCGCGCTCTCGATGGCCCATGACGCCAACGTGATTCACCGCGATCTTTCGACCAACAACATCTTTCTCTCGCGCGCCAAGGACGGCGCGCTCGTTCCGAAGATCTTGGACTTCGGCGTGAGTAAGACGCTCGGTCCGCGCTTCGAAGGGCAGAGCGAAACCTGCAATGGCGCCGTCCTTGGAAACCCGATCTTCATGAGCCCAGAGCAGGCACGCGGCGCTGGCGGCGTCGATGTCCGTACGGATGTTTGGGCGCTCGGTGTCGGCATGTACCAAAGCATCACCGGAGCCGTTCCCTTTCGCAGTACCAACTACAACGCGCTCATGGTGGAGATCATGTCGAACGCGCACAGGCCCATATTGGAGCTTGTGCCCACCCTGGACAAAGAGCTAGCCAAGCTGATCGAAGCGTGTCTCGTCAAGGACCGCGAACATCGGCTCGGGACTGCGCATGAACTCGCGAAGCGCCTCAGTTCCATCGCTCGTCGCTTGTCCACGAGTCCGGAAGAGCTAGGTCGGACCCCGAGGCGTCGCGCCACCGATCGTCTACCTGCGGCGCCCCAGCCGCTCAAGGGCACCGGGGCACCCCTAGGTGTTCGCTTCTGGCATGCCCTCGGAATACCCGTTCCCAACCGAGCGACGGTCGGCTTCTTGTCAATTTTGGTCGGGCTTGCTGGAGGGTTCGGCGCTTCGCTTTACTTTAAGCCGGCGCCTCAGGTCGTGATTCAAGCGACTGCACCGGAGCTAGTTACCGACACGGATCCGCCGCCTTTCACTCCCGAATCGCCGGCTCAAGCGCAGTCCATTCCCAAGCACTCACCACCCGAGACGGACCTGACGCGTGCGGTGACGCGAGGCGTCGCGGAGCGATCGCGCTAGACCTGAGCCGGCTCGATGTAGGGCTAGTTTCCAGGTGAAGCCTTCAACGCCGTCGACCCCGCTTCGAATCTTCCTCCGCTCATGGGGCGCAGCAGCGCTTGTATTTCTGGCCGCTACCACACGGGCAGGCATCGTTGCGGCCGACTTTGGTACGAGTCGCGATAGGCGGCGAGTTTCGAACTGAAGTCACCGCTGGAGGAAGCGGCAACGTCAGCTGGGGCGCGGGCCGCGGTAGGGTGCGGAGATCCTGGCGAAGCTGGCGGAGGGCCGCAGCGTCGGGAAGAGGCTCGCGGACTTTCTTCTCGACCAGATCGGTTTCAGGCGCGAGCGACCTGCAGAGCTTGCGCAACGTCATGGTCTTACGCTCCGCTGGTGCAAGACGGAGGGCCTCAAGCAGTGCGTCCGTGTTTGCGGGACGTGTGCCATCGTGCTTTCCGTCGACCTCATCCACGTAGCTCTGCAGCTGCCGTGCGAGCTTGTACGGGTCTTCGTGCCCGATGACTTCGAGTCCACGTTTCGCTGCAGCGCGCGCAAGCTCCGGCAGATCGCGCGCGAACACGAACGCGATCTGGTTGTGCGTCCATACGTCGCCGGGGTCATGACGAAGGAGCTTCGTGAAGATGCCCACTGCGCGCTCTGGGTCGCCGAGCTCGAAGTGTAACCAACCGAGGTCACGCAGACCGCCCATCACATTGGCTCCCTCCTCGCGCTCGAGGTCGTGGACGAGGTAGCCCGCCTGATAGATCAGGCCGGCGGGATCGCGCCGCTTCCGGCAGTCGTCGACGAGGGCAGAGAAGGCGTCGCTGTAGAGCACGAGGGGCGAACACCACGGCGATTCGGCGATGCGTCGCAACATCTTAATTTCGAGAGCGCGCAAGCGGTTGGCTACGCTCGTGTTTCCCCGCTTGCGCAAGGTGGCTGACGCTTCCTTCAGCCCGCCGGCCACGCAGGCAAGGGTCCAGTCTCCGACGGTGCCGAGCTCGCCCTCGCCCTCGGCCAGATCGTAACCCTTGGTTTCGAGCAGGCGTTCGGCCTCGAAAACCCCACGAGCCGAGATGATAAAGTCCGCGGCGTCGAAGTAGCGATCGCCCTCGATTGCTTCGTTCGCGTCACGCACGACCTCGACGCAACGGTCGATCATAGCTGCGGATAGGCGCGCAAATCGACACGTCATGTGGTGGTACCTCGTCGTCTCAGCCATCAGCGTCACCGTTCTCCCGATCACATGCGTCGGCGGGTAGGGCGACCTCGGCGTGCGCGGACGCCTCGAACTCCGTGAGGGCCTCCGCGTCGGCGGTCTGAGAGGGTAGTGTCATGGATTTTTCCTCGTTGCGCGACATCTCCTGGCTGACTGGCTTTCCGTCGCGGGGCGGGCTTTTCGCGGTCATCTGATCCATTATCGGAAGACGGCAGCGATTGCGCAATCGCTTCCGCTATGCGCGTCACGGGACGCAATGCTCGCAGCCTTCCCCATGAAAGGAACACCAATGGCTCAAGGGTGACCGTCGCCTACGACGCCGCCCGCACCCTCTCGACGATCTTGTTCACGGTCGTCGCAGACCTAAGAGCGAAAAGATGGGCGACCACCGCGTTCCGTTGGTCGCCGATCGGCAGCGACTTCAGCTTCACCATGTTGGCGTCTAACTTCTTCCTCCACGAGGCTACGCTTGGGGTACTCCACCAGAAGCGCAGTACCTCCGCTCCCTTGGGGACGGCGTGCCATAG
>JBDKJZ010000038.1:0-19189 GCA_039796375.1 Pseudomonadota bacterium | reverse complement strand
TGAGGATCTACCGGGCAAAGGAGGTCGCGTCCGACGGCGCCTGGAGCGTGCACTGAATTTCAGGCCGAAGTGTGGAGGTTCCGAGGAATAAGCAGCGGTGCGAGCCGTCCTAGCGCAGTTCGGACTTGCTGCTTGACACCCACCCCAGACCGCTGCACTGACGGGCCTTGCCATGACCGACCTGTCTTCCGATTTGGCGTCCCTAAGAATCGACCGGGGCGATTCCGGCCCCGGTGGTCCCTCTTGGACCCGACGCGTCGGCGCCCTCGTCGCGATCGCCGGCCTCGGCGTGGCTGGCTATGTGTTCGGGTGGCCGCTACTCGAGGCGCAGATCTTTCGTTCCGAGGTCGAGGCCACAGAAATTGGTACGGTCTCGCCTGCGCAGGCCGCGGTCACCCTCACGGCAACCGGGTACGTGGTGGCTGAGACGGCGTCGCGCGTTGCGCCGAAACTCCCTGGACGCGTCAAAGCCGTCTTTGTGAAGCAGGGCCAGAAGGTCACTGCGGGCACGCCCCTGTTCGAGCTGGATCCCACCGACGAACAAGCGTCCATCGCCGCCGCGCGCAGCCGGAGCGCCGCGGCCCAAGCGCGTGCGCTGGGTTCTCGTGCGCTCATTGAGACCGCTGAGGCGCAGATCGCTGAGGTGCAACAGCAAGCGGCGCGTGAGCGCGCGCTCGCCAATCAAGGAGTGGCCCCCGTGAGCGGCGCCGAAGACTTGGAAGCGCGGGTGCAGTCGCTCAGAAAAGCCAAAGCAGCGGCCGAAGCGTCAGCCAAGGCGGCTGTAGCCGAAGCTTCTGCGCTGAGCGCAGAGGTGAACGTGTTGACCACGAGCCTCGGGAACCTGACGTTGACCGCGCCCATCAGCGGTACGGTCATGAACAAACCCCCTGAAGTCGGCGAATTCGTCGGACCCCAACCCGCCGGCGTGAGCGTGGATATGGGCGGCATCGAGCTGGCGGACTTTGCTTCGTTGGTCGTCGAAGCGGACATTCCAGAGCAGCGCCTACATCAGGTCGCGATTGGTGGCCCCACCGAGATCGTTCTCGACGCCTTTCCAGACAAACGGCTGCGCGGAGTCGCCAAAGAAATTACCCCGAAGGTCGATCGCGCGAAAGCCACCGTCACTGTGAAAGTCGGCTTCAGTGACGCGTTCGATCGCGCGATGCCTGACATGTCTGCGCGCGTGAGTTTCCTCTCCCAAGCGCTCGATGCCAAGGCCATCCAGGCTCCCCCCAAGGTGGTGGTGCCCGGCGCGGCTATCGCTGAGCGCGGCGGCGGCAAGGTGGTGTTTGTGCTGGAGGGGGATCGGGTGCGTATGGTCCCGATTGAAGTAGGGCCTGCATTGGGCACCGGGTTTGAGCTTGTGAAAGGGCCCGCGTCGGGGACGCGCTTGGTTAAGAATCCTGAGGCGACTCTGACCGATGGGAAGCGAATCAAAGAGAAGGTGAGTGAATGAACACGTCGGCGACTGCGATAAACAAGGGTGCGGCTTCCAACATCATTGAGCTGAAAGGGGTCACAAAGATCTACATGCGCGGCAAAGAGCGCTTGGCCGTGCTGCAAGACCTGGACTTCACCGTCCCTGAAGGGTCCTTCGAGGCGCTCATGGGCCCGTCGGGCTCAGGCAAGAGCACGCTGCTCAATTTGATTGCCGGTTTGGATACGGCGTCGAGCGGCCGATTGACCGTCGCAGGAGCGGACCCTGCGGCTATGAGCGAAGGGGAGCGCGCCAAGTGGCGCTCTCGGAATATCGGGTTCATCTTTCAGACCTACAACATGATGCCAGTGCTCACGGCGCTTGAAAACGTGGAGTTGCCGCTGATGCTGACGAAGCTATCCGGCGCTGAGCGCCGGCAGCGGGCGCAGACCGCGCTCCGCATCGTTGGACTTGAAGACCGCATGGGGCACTACCCTCGGCAGCTGTCGGGCGGTCAGGAGCAACGAGTCACCATCGCTCGGGCCATCGTGACCGATCCTAAGCTGCTCGTCGCAGACGAGCCTACGGGCGACTTGGACCGCAAGAGCGCCGATGAAATCTTGGACCTGCTCCAAAGGCTCAACAAAGAACAAGGCAAGACCATCGTCATGGTGACGCATGATCCGGCCGCAGCTGAGCGCGCCACGCGCCTCAACCGCCTGGACAAGGGCGCCCTGGTCATTGACTAAGGGCCTCGCGAGGAGACTGCCATGAACATCGCCACACTCGCCGCACGCAACGTGCTTCGAAACAAGTTCCGAACCATCGCGACGGCGCTCGGGGTCGGGATCGCTATCCTGACTTTTGTGCTCTTGCGAACCGTGGTCTCTGCCTGGTCGGACGCCGCTGAATACGCCGCCCAAGACCGAGTCGCGACCCGGCACAAGGTCAGCTTCATCATGAGCCTGCCGCGCCGCTACGTGAACGATATTCAGCAGGTGAGCGGCGTGCAGCATGCGATGGCAGCGTCGTGGTTCGGCGGCAAGCACCCCGTCCACGAGAAGGACTTCTTCGCGACGCTCGCGGTGGACAAGGACAACTTCTTTCAAGTCTACAACGAGCTTGAGGTGCCGGATGAGCAGCGCGCTAGCTGGCTCGGCAATCGCCGGGGCGCGATCGTCGGGCGCGTGATCGCGAAGAAATTCGGCTGGAAGGTGGGTGACCGCGTCAAGCTGGCTGGCACTATCTATCCCGGAGACTGGGAATTCGACATCTCAGGTATTTACGACTCCAAGCGACGCAGCATCGATCTGGCGACGTTCTTTTTTCACTGGGACTATTTGAATGAGTCGGTGGAAGCGCGCTCGAAAGACCAAGTGGGCTGGGTGGTCTCGCGAATCGACTCCTCAGCTCGTTCCGCCGAAATCTCGAAAACCATTGATGGCATCTTCGAGGAACGCGACATTCAGACGCTGAGCATGAGCGAAAAGGCGCTCAACAACAGCTTCCTAGGAATGTTCTCCGCGATGCTGAAGGCGATGGACTTCATCTCAGTCGTGATCTTGGCGATCGTGCTCATGATCTTGGGCAACACCGTCGCCATGGGGGTTCGAGAACGCACCCACGAATACGGGGTGCTGCGCGCTATCGGTTTCCTACCCCGACATCTCGCGACGTTCATTCTGACTGAGGCCGCCCTAATCGGCGCGGTGGGTGGAGGGTTTGGCTTGCTCATCTCCTACCCCATCGTAGAAAAAGGGATCGGCCGGTTCCTCGAAGAGAACATGCAGGGCATGTTTCCGTACTTCCGGATCTCGGCGAGCACGGCGGTCGCAGCCTTAGCGTGCGGGCTCGTGCTGGGCCTGTTGGCGGCTATCGTGCCGGCGTACAACGCCTCCAAGTTGGGCGTAGTGGACGCGCTCCGGCGTGTGGGTTGAATAGGAGGACATCATGGCGATACCATTTACCTATAACCTCAGAAGCCTGTTCGTTCGAAAAGCGACGACCTTCGCGACCGCGGGAGGCATCGCGCTTGTAGTGTTTGTCCTCGCGTCCTCCCAGATGCTGTCGAACGGCATCAAAGAAACCTTCATCAGCTCAGGCAGCGCGAGCAACGCGCTCATCCTGCGGAAGGGCTCGGACAATGAGCTCTCAAGCGGGTTCGAGAACAAGTTCTTGAATCTGCTGGGAGCCGCACCCGGGGTCAAGCAGGGCGCGGACGGCAAGGCGCTAGTGACTGGAGACTTGGTGGTGGTGCTCGCGCTGGATAAGCTCGGAGCCGAGGGTCAGGTGTCTAATGTGCAAGTGCGCGGAGTGATGGCGAACACCTTCGAGGTGCGACCCCAGGCGCGGATCATCGAGGGGCGGCCCGCTGCGCCGGGGACCGACGAAGCGATCGTCGGCAAAGGCATGCTCGGGCGTTTCCGGGGGCTGGAGTTGGGGAAACAATTTGACCTCAAGAAGAACCGCCCGGTGACGGTCGTCGGAGTGTTCGAAGCTGGCGGCTCCGCGTTCGAGTCAGAGGTGTGGGTCGACATTGAAACGCTGCGCACCTCCTTCGGACGGCAGGGGCTGTTCTCTTCCGCGCTTGCCGTGTTGGATTCCGCGTCCAAGTACGACGCGTTTGAGGCGGCTGTTGAGAGTGACAAACAACTCGGCCTCGAAACCGAGCGTGAGCGCACGTACTACGAAAAAGCCTCTGAGGGCACCGCGATGGTGATCCAAGGGCTGGGGATGGTGGTCTTCTTCTTCTTCTCCCTCGGCGCGATGATCGGCGCGATGATCACCATGTACGGCGCCGTGTCGCAGCGTACTCGCGAGGTCGGCACGCTGCGTGCGCTGGGTTTCAGCCGCGGCGCAATCTTGGTCGCTTTCTTGGCCGAGTCGTTCGTGTTGGCGCTGGCCGGTGGTGTCATCGGAGCAGCGGCTTCACTCGTGACCACAGCGTTCAAGCTTTCAACGATGAACTATGACACCTGGCAGGAGGTGTCGTTTTCGTTTACGGCCACCCCAGGGATCCTATTTGGCGCGGTCGCCGCAGGCGGCATGATGGGGATCATCGGGGGCTTTTTGCCGGCGCTCAAAGCTGCGCGCACTTCACCTATCGCGGCGATGCGCGGGTGAGAGGCGACCGGCACATGGCGCGAACACGCTTGCTAACCGTCGGTCTGCTCTGGACCTTTTTGCTAGGATGTCGTTCCTCAGACTCCCCTTCTCTGCAGGCGCCGCCCGGACCTTCAGCGTCCGCAGCCCCTGCCAGCGAGAGCGCCTCGCCCCAGACCCCATTGCCCGTAGCTAAGCCATTTGTGGGCACGACGGGGCTGACTGAGCAGGTGAGTAACGGCGCGAGCGCACGCTTGGTCGACGTGCGCGCAGCGTCACACGAGGGATACGATCGAGTAGTCCTTGAGTTTGCGGAAGGCTCACCGGGTTACCGCATCGAGTACGTAGACAAGCCCGTCCGCCAGTGTGGTTCGGGTGATGTTGAGCCAGTGGAGGGGCAAGGCTGGCTGTCCATCCAGCTTTTCCCCGCTGACGCACACACCCCGGAAGGGCAGCCCACGGTGGCACCGCGCGAACGCTTGCTCGACCTCAAGAACGTTCGTGAGCTCCAGATGACCTGCGACTTTGAGGCCACGGTGACTTGGGTCGTAGGTGTCCGCTCACCAAACTCGTACCGCGTCTCTGAGCTGCGTCAGCCCTCGCGTCTGATCGTCGATATTCAGCACTGAAGCGCCGTAGACGCTCGGCGTTGAAACGGCGTACACGCTTAGCGCTTGTGGCGGGCCTCTACGCCAAGGGCAGCGTTATGCGAAACACGACCTTCGGCGGTCCGCTCTCAAGGAGCTCCGCGTGACCGCGGTGCGCCTCGGCCACCGCGCGCACAATCGCGAGCCCTAGGCCCGTGCCCCCCTTATCTGCGCGGGTCGTAAAGAACCGTCGAAAGAGACGTGTTCGGGCGTGTTTGGCGACCTGTCCGCTGTTGGTCACTAGTAACAACCCGTCGGGCGCTTGAACCCGCAGCTCCACCACGACAGGCTCATTCGAATGGATGAGCGCGTTCTCAAGCAGGTTGGTGATCGCCCGCGACAGCCAGTTGGGCTCACCGCGAACCGCCACGGCTTCGAGCTCCCCGAAAGAAATCCGCGGATCGCCGATGGCTTCCGCGCTGGCTTTTACCAATGAATCGAGCTGCACAATCTCCAAGTCGGTCACGCCGTGGGCTTCGAGCCGCGCTAGGCTCAAGAGTTCGCTCAAGAGGCGCTCGATTCGGTCGGTCGCTTCACGGATCCGCCGCACAAAGCGCCGGGCTTCTTCTGGCTCTTCTAGTGCGCTATCGTCGAGCACTTCCGCGGCAGCGCGAATCGCCGCGACCGGGTTCTTTAGCTCGTGCGACAGGTCGGCCGCGAAAGCTTCAACGAACGGACGCCCCTCAAGCTGCCGTCGCATCGAGTCCAGCGCTTGCGTCAAGCGCATCACCTCGCGGCCCCGAGGTCGCGACGGCGCGGTCACGCGCAGCTCCCCCTGGCTCACGCGCTGGGCGAAGAGCGACAGCGCTTCGATCGGACCCGCTATGGTGTGGCCAATCCAGATGGCCGCGAGCGCCGCTGCGGCGCTGAGGACCAAGCTGATAACCAAGACGATGGGCGCGAACTCTTTGAGCAAGCGCTCCATGACCAGCGTCGTTTTGAACACTCGTACGGTGCCGAGTTCCTGCCCATTCACGAAAATGGGCACATCGGCGCTCACGGTCGGGGCCTCGGGGCCTGGAAACCCACCCTCGCTTTGATAGAGCAGCTTGTGAGAGCGATCGTACAGCATCACCCCATCGAGCACGTAGGGCGAGGCGCGTTGAGGCAAACGTTCGGCGACCTCAGCCAAGGTCTTCCCGTACTGAGTCATCTCTCCGCCGAGCATCTGGGCAATCACCAGCGCCTTGTCCGTGGCGTTGTGCGTCGCGAAGCGGCTGCTGCGCGCGTCGATACGATCGAGCACCATCACGCCGAGGCCCAGTGCGAAGGCGCCGATCACTGAAGCCAACGCGATGAACACCTGAAGGCGAATCGAAATTCCGCGCTGCCAGCTCCTGACTAGCCGCGTAATGAAGAACGCTACGAGCAGGATGAGCCCAATGGACGCGGCCGCTACGATGATCAGACGCGTCAAGGCTCGGGAGCACCTTTGCGACCGTCGCTTATCCGGTACCCCACCCCACGCACCGTCTGAATGAGCCTGGGCGCGCCGCCCGCATCGGCGACTTTGCGGCGCAGTGACTTGATGTGGCTGTCAATTGTACGGTCGGTGATGGCAAAACCGTCACCCCAAACGCGATCGATCAACTCGGCGCGGCCGAACACGCGACCCGGCGTCTGCAGCAGCTGGGACAGCAGGTCGAACTCAACCCGGGTGAGCTCAAGTTCCTTGTCTTGGTGGAAAGCGCGACGCGATTCCGGTTCGACAATCAGGACCGACGCTGGAGCGGGGCGTTCGTGGGCGTGCGCTTCTGCGCGGCGCAGCACCGCCCGAACCCTAGCCACGACCTCGCGGGGGGAGAACGGCTTAGTGACATAGTCATCCGCCCCAGTTTCGAGCGACGCGACCCGATCCGCCTCGGAGTCGCGACTCGACAAGACGATGATTGGCTTCTGCGAACCTTGAGCGCGGAGCTGAGCGATGAGGTCGAAGCCGCTCCCGTCAGGGAGCATCAAGTCCAGCAAGATCAGTGTCGCCTCGGGCTCCAAGGCGATGGCGGCCTCTAGGCTGGCGGCGACGCGCACCTCGAAACCCTCTCGACGCAGCGAATACGCCACTGATTCGGCAATTGCTGGCTCGTCTTCGACGACGAGAATCGTGCTGCGTTGCATAGGGGCTGACCCAGCCCAGGTGCCACCAAGGCACTCGTGTTCCGGATCGCGACGATACTCCACCCGGAAGGAGGGCGGGTAGTGGAAGAATCGAGGCTTTGTGACACGTTCCTCTCGATTTTGCGCTTTGGGGTGCTCCATTCGGTAGCACACGTGCCCTAGAGTGAGGTAAAGACGCACCGACTGTGTCTCCGGCTCTCCCACCTAAGAAAGAGGTCGCCCTCGCGCTCCTCGAGCGTGCGTCGGTGTTTGTTCATCTGGATCCGCGACCAGAGGGAGTGAGCGTGCCCGCGTTGCTCAAGAAGCAGCCCCAGCTCGTGCTGCAAATCGGCCTCAATATGGCGGTGAAAATCCCCGACTTAGAGGTGCTTGACGACGCCATCTGCTGCACGCTCAGCTTTAGCCGCCGGCCGCACTACTGCTATGTGCCCTGGAGTGCCATCTACGCCCTGGTGGGTGAAGACGGCCGAGGAATGGTTTGGCCGGAGGACATCCCGCCAGAAGTGGCGACTCAAAGCGCAGCGTCGCCGGCCGGGACTTCATCGACGCAGACCGGGCCGACAAAGTCCGAGGCAAGAAAGCCAGACCAGCGCCGCGCTCGAATCTCCGTGGTTCCAGACGCGGGAAGCGACACGGCGAAAGTCGACACGGCGAAGGTCGACACGGCGAAGGTCGACACGCTGAAGGTCGACACGGCGAAGGTCGACACGCTGAAGACCGCGCCCAAGGCGCGCGCTTCGAAACGTAAACGCGCGGAGCCTCGCGTGGAGGACGACGCCGCAGCGGTCAACCCATCCGCGAAACTCCGCCCGAGCGAGCGCCCCTACCTGCGCTTGGTCCGGAAGTAAGCGACTCAAGCCAGAGCCTCTAGCTTGAGCGGCTGCGCGCCACCATGTGGGTTCGAATAAACAGCGCGGCTACTTGGCGCTGGCGTCCGTATCCGCTGCGTCTGGCGCCGGTGCGGTGAGCACGCAGGTGTGCACGCCCCGGACAATCCGACAGGCGTAGCCTTCGATGCAGCCATGGATCGCGCACGATCCCAAGCGGCATTGCCCCTCGACATCACATGTCTCTAAGGCGGCGCAGTCTCCCGGAACGCGGCAAGAGCGGACTCGCGGCAGCTCGGACCGCGCCTTGACACACGTCCCCGACCGCACGTCGCAGGAGAAACCCCCGGCGCAGATCCCGCGGTTTTGCGCGCAATCCTGGTCGTCATAGAGCGGGCAGCCAGTCCCGAGCAGCCCCAGTAGCGCCATTGCGAGTTTGTGTGTGCCGCGGCCCATGCTAGCGTGCCGACGAGAGTAGCACAGCAGCTCCCTGATATAGTCATGAACGTAGTTTGCGGCCAATGCGGCACTGAATACGAGTTCGACGACGCACTCGTCTCGGCACGAGGAACCACCGTCAAATGCACCAGTTGCAGTCACCAGTTTCGTGTCATGCCGCTGAGCTCAAGCGCTCGGATTGCACCGGAACGGTGGATAATCCGTAAGCGCGGGGGGAACCAGCTAGAGTTTACCTCGCTCGGCGATTTGCAACGGGCGATCGCGAGCCGGGCAGTCACCTTGGAGGACCACTTCTCCAAAGACGGACAGCCGTTTCGGGCCATGCAGGAAGTGGCCGAGCTGCTCCCCTTTTTTCAGCGCTCTCTCTCTCCGCCCGCCGCGACCTCGGCTACCCCGATACCCGCCGCTGCGCTTCCGACTCAGACGCCCCCCGTGGTGCAAACCCCGGCGTGGCCGCCTTTCATGGCGAAGGGCACCTTGATCGGCATGCAGGCGCCCCAGGTGCGCCCCCGCGATCCACTCAAAGACACCCTGGCCTCCGCCGTTGACACGTCGTTAGCCCAAGGCCCCTCCGCGGAGGGGGCCTCGCGCATTACCGTCCGCCTAGGCCCTGCGGAGTTCCGAGCGCCCGAGCCGGAGCCGTCCACGCTCCCGGTCAATCCGATTCCCCCCGAGCCCCCCAGCGGAGCCGCTCCGCCGTTTGAAGGAGCTTCGGCTGAAGAGTCGCCACCTGAGAGCACGGGCGGGGCTCTCCCGCGCCGAGGTCGGTACGCTGCCGATGAGCCCTGGGACGAGACCACCCCAGGTTCGCACTCACGGCCGCCGCCAAGTCGGGTTCCGGCGAGCTTCGTCCCGTTGCCGCTGTCCGTGCCGCCGCCTCCGAAGCGAGCCAGCGGAATGCGTTGGGTAGTGGCCCTGGTCGTCATCGGAGTACTAGCCTTGCTGGCGGGAACCGTCGGGCGAAAGTACCTGGCTCAATTCACCCCGCCTGCGTCCACCGAGCCCAAGTCAAATGAGCGCGTCGACGCCCTGATCGCCAGCGCTGGGCGCCACCTAGGCGCTGGGGACCTCGAAGCCGCGAAGGCCGAGTACGACAAAGCGAGCGTGCTCAGCGAGAAGCACCCCCACGTACTGCTCGGCATCACTCGCATCGAAGCCATCCGCGCCGATCGTCTGTGGCTTCAGCTGCGCCTGCTCACACCGGAGCCGAGCCCAACTCGGGAAGCCGCCGCCAACGAGATGCGCTTAAGAATGGGCAAGTTACAGGCTGCCTTAGCTGAAGCCACCGGGGCGAACCCGGATCCAGTCCAGTTGACGAGACTGCAAGTGGACGCGCTCCGCCTTGCAGGCGAGACGGAGCAGGCGCGTAAGCGCGCCGACGGAATGAGCTCGGCCGCTAGTGATCCGGAGACCGCCTATGCGCTGGCAGCTCTAGATATCTCCGACACCGCCCCCAACTGGCCGACGGTGCTCTCACGCCTCGAGACAGCCATGGCGGGTGAACACGGCGTCGGTCGAGCACAGGCGCTCCTGATCTACGCGCTAACGCTTTCGGGCGACTACGATGCGGCTAAGCGCGAACTCGAACGACTGAGTTCAAGCGCTGTTCCTCACCCACTCACGGACGCGCTGAGTGCATTCTTAAAAGCACGCTTGGAAGCGGTCCCAGCCGAAGCTGTTAGCGCCGGAGGGCCCTCAGCCAGTCCTGTTGCATCGGCAGCGGTGCCGGGGGAAGGCGCTTCCGCGGGGGAAGCCGATTTCCGAACCCACTTGGAGCGAGCGTCCAAAGCACGCAACAGCGGTCAGTTAGTCCAAGCGGCGGAACTCTATCAAGCCGCGCTACGGCAACAGCCACAAAATGTCGAAGCCCTCGCGGGTTTGGCAGACATCGCAAAACGACAGGGCCAAACCGCTACCGCCCAAAGCTATTTCGAGCAGGTGCTGTCGCGAAACCCAGGTTTCCTTCCCGCGCTGATGGGCTCAGCGGACATCAAGTGGGGCGAAGGCGATAAGGCCGGCGCTGTGGCGCTCTACAAGCGCATCGGCCCGAACAACGTGTACTCTGAGAAAGCTGAGCAACGCATCGCTCAGCACGCAGGCAGTCACTCCGACGCTCCCGCTCACCCATGGGAAGAAGGTACGGCGCCGGCTGCGCCACAGCCAAGTGATTCGAGCGAGGCCCCTCACATTGACGAGTCCGACTTGGCCCCCCAAGACCGCGATCCAAGCCCGCCCCACGTCGACGTCTCGGACCTCCCTGAATGAGCCTCACACACTTCACTAAGCTCAGATCCTTCGCGCTGATCGCTCTACTCGGCGCTTCACTGGCGCCGCTAGTCTCGTGCGGAAGGAGCCGGGTGAGTTCTTCCAAGCCGACTTCTGCGTTTACTTCTGACAAACAGCTAGTCGTGCTCGACTTCTCCCATTCACTTCCCGAAGCAGCGACGGGCGGTGGGTTCATTCCCCCCCCTCCTTCAGCGACCTACGCTGGGCTACTTGGGAGACTGAAGTTGGCCAGCGACAATGTCGCTGCAGCAGGCTTTTTTGTGCGTTTCGGCAGCGCGAGCCTATCGTGGGCCCAGACTGAAGAGCTCAGCCGCTGGTTTCTGGAGCTCCGCAAGGGCGAGCGCCCAGTCGTCTGTCATGCGGATGAGCTAGGGAACGCCTCGTATTGGTTAGCTTCGGCGGCGTGTGATCAGCTTTGGCTCAGCCCCGCAGGCGGCATCGAAGGTGTCGGCATCGCTGGGCAAAGTGTCTATCTGAAGGGTCTCCTTGACCGCTTCAAGGTGAAGGCTGAGTTCCTCCACATGGGTCGCTACAAGAGCGCTGCGGAGACCTTCACCCGAGACACGCCTAGCGAGGCATCGATTGAGGCCATGGGCGCCGTGCTCGCGTCGATGCGCGATACCTGGCTCGCGGGCCTCGAAGCAGGACGCCCGGGGGGCAAGGTCGCCAAGGCCATGGAAGACGGACCTTGGGATGCGACGTCCGCCAAGCAAGAGGGACTGATCGACTACACTGGCTACGAGAGTGAAGCACGCGAGGCTCTGAAGACGCTCACCTCGGCCTCCGAGTTCGTGCGCCCAGGAGGCAAAGAAGAGGATGAGCAGGCGGCTTCGTCCCAGCTGACCCAAGTGCTCCGCGCGCTGGGCGGCGCTGAAGAGACCTTGAGCCCTCACGTCGCGGTGTTGCCCGCGGAAGGCGGCATCAACATGACCTCGTCCGGCGGCCTCTCAAACGATGGCATCGCTGCGGATCAGTTCATCAAGACCGTGCGCACGCTCAGAGACGATGAGGCCGTCAAGGCCGTCGTCTTGCGCATCGACTCCCCCGGCGGCTCAGCGCTCGCAAGCGATTTGATGTGGCATGAGCTCATGCAGCTGCGCAAGAAGAAGCCGCTGATAGCCTCGGTCGGGGGCATGGCCGCAAGCGGCGGTTATTACCTGGCCTGCGCCAGCCAACGGATCTTCTCTGAACGGACGAGCATCGTCGGGTCAATCGGTGTCTTGGGCGGCAAGATCATGCTCGGCGAGGCGCTCGCTGAGTACGGTGTGAACACCTACACGTTCGTTGCGAGCGACGCGCCGGGCGCGGAACAGCGCGCAGCCTACTTGTCTCCGTTCACCGCGTGGAACGACGAGACGCGCGCCAAGGTTCAAAAACAAATGGCGAGCATCTACGATCTCTTCCTCGCGCGCGTGGCTGAGGGACGCAGCCTGCCCGTCGCGGCGATAGCTCAAGTCGCCGAAGGTCGTATTTGGAGCGGCGCTCAAGGCAAAGACAACGGCCTTGTCGACGAGCTGGGAGGGCTAGGAGACGCGATTGAGTTCGCCAAGAAAGAAGCCGGGCTTCCCCCCGACTCTCCGTTCAGCATTGAAACGAGCGGACCCACCCTGCTCGAAATGCTCGGCCTGGAGGAGCAGGCCGACGAGGCCGAGGTGCTGGCTCAGCTGGGTAAACTTCGGGCCATTCGGCCAGCCTGGGCGGCGCTGCTGCCCGCTGCGCTCGCGACGCTCGAAGAACCCTCCGGCTTCTTGGGTACACCCTACCGGTTCCACCTGCAGAGCCTTTCGCCGCTGCTCACCGGGGATACCCACGTGCTCGCGTTCCCCTTCGCTTTTGCCGCCCACTAGCCGGGCGCTCGCGGCCACTCGAACCTGAGTTGCACGAAAAGCTTGACGGAAAGCACCGGGACGCTACTTTCCCGCCCCAGGCCAGGAGAGGTGACCGAGAGGCCGATGGTACCCGCTTGCTAAGCGGGCGTAGGGAAACCTACCGCGGGTTCGAATCCCGCCCTCTCCGCTAGCCCCAAGCTTCGCTTGGGGCTCTGCGGTTCCCCAGGAATTGAGGCAGTGGCTCGCTGAGCGAGCGACTCCCGCCTTCTCCGCTTGCACCCGCCTTCGCTTGTGACTTTGCGCCACCCCAGAAGCTGAGAGGCGGTGCGCTTGCGCTCCGCCGGCCAGGATTGCAGAGCCAGCGGCAATCCCAACAAAGATAAACTGACCTGGGGGGTAGTTCGTAGCGGGCGTCCGTAGGTGACGAAGTGCTTGGAGGAAAACGCATGAGGATTACGCAGTTATTGTCCCTGGGTCTATTGGTGCTGCCGTCGGCGGCCTGTACGAATTGTACGGGCGCTAGCGCTCAAGTCGGTCAGGAGCATCCAACGATGCCGGGGGAAGGCAACGGGCTGCACCTCGCTAAAGGCCCCCCGCCCAGTAGCGGCAGTGACGACGCCCCTGCCTTCACCTTCACCCGAACACCCCACCCGCCCCGTTCACACCTGGTCGCAACTAGTGTGAACACGAGCACACTGCCTAGACTCGTGAACAGGGCCAATTCGTGTTTCTACGAAGCCCCAGTCGAGCTCCCGCGGCCAGTGCCGCAACCAAAGAGCTACCGCTCGCGAGGGGACTCGTCGGGTGGCGCCGGTCTCGGGTACGGCGGTGTTGGCGCCGGACGCGGTGGAACGCACGGCGCCCCGCAACCCCGGGAGCTGCGCGCTAGCCCCGCTCCGGCGGCCCCACCGCATGCTGCCGAGGCCCCTCGAAAGAGCGCTTCGGGCCCCAGCAAGCCAGTCAGCGAGAGCTCCGTTAGCGCTGCGGACGGCCTTGGCTCCGCCGAGAACGAGCGTGAACCGCGCATCGTCCAAGACGAAGCGCGCAACACCGCCCCTGGTTATCAAGACTGGGGCGCCAAGATCTACCTCTCGAACGACGACACCATGAGCCTCTCGTCCGCACAGCGCGTGATCTGGGCGATTGATCACTTTGAACCTATCCCCGCAGAGCACATCCGTCCTCACGAGTTCTTGAACTACTTCTCATTCGAGACCGAGGAGGTTGGGTCAAGCGATGACTTCAGCGTCGTGGCAGGGATTCAAGAAAGACCGGGGAGTGACGGCATTTACACCCTGGGTCTCGCCGTTCAGGGTCAGTCGCCTACGCGCGGCGAGCGGCGAAACGCGGCGTTGACCTTTGTGATCGATCGCTCGGGGTCCATGGCCGCCGAGGGCCGGATGGAATACTTGGCGCGAGGTCTGCTTCGGATGACTAGCGAGCTAAAATCCGGTGATCTGATCAATCTCGTCTACTTCGATCATGAGTTCTGTACGCCTCTTGAGAACTTCGTCGTGGGGCGTGATCCAACGAGCCTGCTCGAAGACACTATTCGCAGGCTGCGCCCCCGAGGTTCGACTGACTTGCACGGCGGCCTAAAAAGAGGCTACGCGCTCGCGGACGCGTCCTACCAACCCACCTATTCGAACCGCGTCGTGATGATCACGGACGCGCAGGCTAACACGGGCGTCACTGACGAAGAAATGATCGCGGTCGTCGGGAAGCACTATGATCAACGCCAGGTTCGCCTGAGCGCTGTCGGGGTCGGACAAGGCTTCAACGACTCTCTGCTCGATCGCCTGACCGAGCGGGGCAAGGGCGCCTATGTGTTTCTTGGTTCGCCGGCCGAGGTCGACTCCGTGTTCGGGCCACGCTTCGATTCCTTGATTGAAACGGTGGCCACCGACGTTCACTTTAGACTGCATCTGCCCCCTTCGCTGCGCATGAACACCTTCTACGGCGAAGAGAGCAGCACCGTAAAAGAAGAGGTGCAAGCGATCCACTACTTCGCGGGCACTAGTCAGCTGTTTCTTAGCGATCTAATGGCCAAGGGTGGAAAGCTACGTCCGCAGGACGGTATCATGCTCAGCATTGAGTACCAGCACCCGGAAACTGGGACCCAGATGGCGGAGGAGTTCGCTTTCACGCTCGGAGAACTCCAGCACAAGGTCCGCAACGTTCAGAAAGGCCGGCTGATCATGAGTTTCATTGATGGCCTGAACGACATCGCCCGCAATTCACCGACGCGCTCCGAATACCGCGAACATGGGTGGGCCGACGACCGCGCTAGCGAGCAATGCGCACGCGGTCAGGAGTCGCTGAGCGCCCAGTCGCGAGGACTCGAGAGCGACCCGGAGGTCCCTCGGGTGCTCGCGCTGTGGGACAAGTACTGCTTGCGATATGAGCACCCCAGGGAACCCCTTCGCAGGGATCCACCGCGCGGACGGGACGTCTGGCCGAGCGCACAATGAAGCGGGGCCGCGCCTCCGCGGGCTCATAGGGGCGGCGGGTTGTACGTCACCAAGATGGCGTCAGCTCCGCCCTTCGACTCGGAAACGAACACACCTCGCGTGAAGCCCGCCAGCGCAACACGCCCGCTAGGATCGACCGCGACCGCGTGGAATTCTTCATTCTCGCAGGTGTCCCAGAGGTTCTCATGCAGTGGCGCGCCCAGCGCGTCCCACACGATGAGCCAGGCCTGACCTAGCGGACAGTCCTTCTCCCCGGCGCGGATCGCGGCAGCAGCGTAGATGCGTCCCAGCGAGTCGACTGCCAGATCGTACACGCGATCGTCCGAGGTCGTGCCCCACTGTTGAATCCACACTTGGTCGCCGCTCGGAGTCCAACGACTCAGGTGCAAGTCCACACCGCCCTTGGACTGACCCGCGAGTGTGCCCTGGGTGGTGCCGACGATCAGCAGGTCTCCCCCAGGGACCATCACGATTGCTTCCGCGGCATCGCCGCTAGGCCCCCCCCAGGTGCGCGTGAACTCGACGTTCCCGTCTCTATCCAATTTTTGCAAGAACGCGTCCGCGCCGCCATGACTCGTGGCTTCCCCAAGCAGCCCTGACGTACTGCCCACAACGAAGGTACTCCCGGGAGGCGTAGTGACCACGTCCGTACCCACGTCCTCTTTGTCGGTCCCCCACTGTTTCAACCAAAGCTGATTGCCGACCGCGTCCCAGCGACCCAGCATCAAGTCCTGACCACCGAAGTGAACCCCGGCAGGCAGTACACCCAGGGTGCTTCCGAACACGACCACGTCCCCGCCTTTTTCAACCCACAGCGCACGCGGTAGCTCATGCTCAGCTGAGCCCCAAAGCCGAGTCCACAGCATTTCGGGCACATTGTTGCCCTGCCTCCTCCAGCGGGTCACAAAGCCGTCGCGACCCCCTTGATGGTGCGTCGTGCCAATGGCCCCCTCAGCCCAACCAGCCACGTAGTAGTCGTCGGGGGCGATAGAGCCGACGTCGACAGCTTCGTCGTTCTGTGGGGATCCCCAACGCTCTGTAAGTATCGTCCTGTCTTGAGAGTCCTTCACGTTCAGGTAGGCGTCTGTTGTTCCAGACTCTGCTTCGAAATCTGCGAAGTCGTGATAGGCGCCGACGGCGGCTATTGACGCAGCAGAATCGACTGTCACAGCGACGAACCGATCGTCCGACACTCCGCCCCTTTGTCCTAGGGACCATCCAGCTGGGCAACTACTTGAGCTGGCGCAGTAGTCCAAAGCGCAAGGGCTCGGCGTCGACCATTTTCGGCAGCCGTTCCCGTCTTCGTAGCACTGACGAATATTTCCGTCGGTACACTCCGCGGGCGCGCTCAGCTCGCACTCATGCTGACAGGTGCCGCACGCGTTCGCGTCAGCACAGAAGCCCCCCGCGCAAGTGCTCTGTGCTTGCCAGGTCAAGCAGCTCTCCACATCCCGAACGCATTGCCCCAGCTCGCCGTTGCGGCAGCCAGCAACCCCCTCCTGCTCGCAGGTATCATTACACTTCGCGCACGTGACATCATCCGCGCAGCGCCCAAGTCGACAGTCGGCTTCGTTCAAGACCGCGCACTGATCTAGGACCTTCCAGCAAGTGCGAACGCGCCCAGCCACGCAGGTCCCCACTAACTCGGGGTCACACAGGTCCTGGCAGGGCGTCTCGGGCGCAGCATCCACGCCACTATCTGCGACTCCGCGCACGCCGCCATCCTCGAGGGGGGGTTCACTCGACTTCGGTCCCCCATCTTCGCGAACGACAGCGGTCGGCGTCGTTCGCGGACCGGCGTCTCTCTCAACCCTCGGAGCAGACGGGCACCCGGGTTCGCCCTCGTTGCAGGTGGGGCCACCCGCCTTGTTCTGAATTTTCTCAGAGCTGCAACCCCACTGAAGCCCGCTGAAGCTCAGAGCGATCGCGAGCCCAGTAAGGTAACGCCAGCCCGCCACGAACCCAGCACGACGACGCCAGGCGATCGCCAACCCTAGCATCACGGTCCACGCGACGCCCAAGGTTCGATCCGCGTTGGCTGCACGAACACTACATCCGCCACTTGAGCTTCCGCTGTTTCCAGGGTTGCGTATCACCGGCTTTTCGACTGGCCTGGGCGGCTCAGCGACGCTCATGTCGCCAGCGTCAGCCGCTTGGGGCCCAGCAGGCACGGACGCATCCGGCGCGCCCTCAGACATTACGTTTGTGGGTGTGTCTGGCGCAGTCGGCATCCCATCGTCTTCGGGCTTGGCCCCACCGACCTCGCCGCCGCCCGAGCCGGCAGTCGCCCCGCCACTTCCGAAAGCTCCGCCTCCACCGCCACTGCCCCCCGTGTTCAGCGTCGGGTTCGGATCAGGAACACATGCGGTTAACCCGCAAATCTCGCCCTCAGGACATAGATCAGGCTCGTCGTCAGCGAAGCCGTCGCAGTCGTCATCGAGGCCGTTGCAGATCTCTACGCTGGGCAAGCCCGGCACGCAGTCGCGATCAAAACACGACTCGGGGGTACGCGCACATTCCCCGAGCCCACAGGTCACTAGGAGCCCCTCGTCGACCTCGCCATCGCAGTTGTCATCCAGTCGATTGCACAGCTCAATCGCCGCCGGATAGACCTGTGCTACTGCGTCGTCACAGTCGTCGCTATTGGGCGCGAGTCCCTTGCGGATCGCGCAGCCCACGAACTCTTGTGACATCCCGGGAACGCCGTAACCATCGCCATCCGCGTCCATGTAAAAAACAAACTGTTCTGTTCCTTCGTCCACCTCTGTGTCACAGTCGTCGTCCCTTTGATTGCAGCGTTCTTCCGCCCCTGGAAAGACTTCTGGGCTGTTGTCGTTACAGTCGGTGCCCTGCGCTGCGAACCCCTCGGGTAACCCGCACTTCAACTGGACCGTGTTGGGATGGCCAAAACCATCCCGATCCCAATCGCGAAAGAGCTCGACGCCCTCGCAGCCGTAGGCCACGTCTTGGTGAAGATCTCCCGCACGGTCGCCACCACGCGAGCCGTTCGCATCCGATGACAGGACGCTCACCTGAAAGCGGGTTGCACCGGGTGCTACAGGTGGTGTCCACCAGAAGTCAAAGGTGACCGCTCCTTGGTTTGCCGACTTTCGAGTGGTCTGGGTTAAGCCAGCGCCGGCCAGCTTGCTCCCCGGGCCCGCCTCAAAGGTTCCTTCTCCGCCTTGTGTCTGTAGATAGAAGCCGCCCGCCTTGATATCGGCCGCGCGAATCGTCAAACGTAGAGCGGCGCGTTGCCCAGGCTGAAGCTCCGAGGGGAGGTCTAGCGCCGTACTGGGCGGCTCAGCGGCAGATGGATGACAACCGCTGCAGCCGAGACTGCTCATCCCATCCCCACGTGCTTCTGCCTCAGCGGCCAGGAGCGGGACTGAGCTCAGTGGTGCGCAGGCGAGCACCAGAAAGCGGAGCGAGGCTGAATGAAAGTCGAAGCTCATCGGGTGGAGAATACTCCCTTTCCGGCGTGAAGCGTCGCTCTATCCGAGCAGCGATGGACCTGCAGCGGTCGTCATAGGCAGATAAATCCGTTGCCTACGCACGGCATCCACACGAGGCCCCAAGCTTTCAGTGCCCCCACAGGGATGTCACAGGTGCGTGCAGGTCGGCGTCCGCACCGTTATGGCCCAGCCCCACGTGACCAGAAGCCCGCAGATACGGTCGCAGTCAATTCTTCTCCAAGACTAGGGGGCATGCTAACTCTCCGCCAGATGACAAGGGTTCCCGCCACATTGCAGACAACCTGTGTGATCTTCGCCGCCGGCTGTCATGTCGCTACGCGCCACCCACTCCTTGAACCCGTTGCCGGCTACCCACTATTGGCCCGCTCCCTTCAGGCGGCTACGACCGCGCTGGGCAGTCATCGGCTGAACGGTAGCGTTGTTGTCTGCTGCGACGACCCGTTGCTTGCCCGCTTGGCGACACGTCTAGGCGCCCAGGTGCTCGCTCTAGCTGAACTGGCCCCGACCTTCGCTGCGCTGTCCGAAGGTTCCCTGACGGGTGAAGTTCCTATGGCTTGGGCCGC
>JBDKJZ010000037.1:0-19227 GCA_039796375.1 Pseudomonadota bacterium | reverse complement strand
GGCTTTGACTGATCACGCAGTACGGCTTAACGTGAACACCGGCGGAAATTTCTGAGTCGGTGATCACAGAGCCCGTCTCAATTTCACAGTCTCCAGCGATCTGGGTAGTCCCTCGAAGCTCCACCCCCGCATGAATCGTAGAGTCGGCTCCGACGCTCACAGTGTCGTCAACGCGTGCGCCGCTGTGCACGGTCACACCCGAGCGCCGGTGTCGATCGGCGATTCTCTGGAACAACAATTGCTCAAGCTGATCCAGCTGAACGCGATCGTTAATCCCCTGCAGAACGGCAGGGTCAGCGTGGACGCCGAGGACACGCTGCTGAATCGCTGCCAGCTCAACGATATCGGTAGCGTAGTATTCGCCTTGTGCGTTGTGGTTCGTGAGACTCTTGAGAGCTTCCTTAAAGAAGTCGCCAGAGCCGTAGTAGATGCCAGCGTTCACCTCGCCAATCCCAAGCTCATCGGCTGCTAGGTCTCGCTGCTCCCTGACGGCACGCACGTATCCTTCGGGGTTGCGCAGAATTCGACCGTAGCCGTGAGGCTCGTCGAGCACGCACGACAACATCGAGAGTAGGCAGCCGCCTTTGTCGTGGGCGTCGATAAGCGCGCGCAGGGTCTCTCCTTGGATGAGCGGGGTGTCGCCGCACAAGAGCAGCACGGAGTCACCGCGCAGCCGAGGCAGCGCCATCTGAGCGGCATGCCCGGTGCCGCGCGGTTCTTCCTGGATAGCAATTTCCCAATCGACACCAACCATGCCACCCAAGCACGCCTCCACGTCTGCTCGGTTTGACGGACTCGCCACGACAATCACTTGTGAGGCTCCGGCGCCAGCCGCGGCCAGCACCGGATAGTGGAGCAACGGTCGCCCCGCGAGCTTGTGAAGCACCTTGCTGCGTTGGCTCTTCATGCGCTTGCTTGCGCCGGCCGCAAGCACCACAGCGCTGATTTTCTGATTCATTGGCGGCTCCTTAAGGAATGAAGAATTAGCGTCGTGCCACGCGCCCAACGCTACGGCAATGCCTCTGGGTGCGGGGCGTCGATCTTCGCGAGCGGGTTCGGCTTGTCCGCTGGCGCAGAGGTTCCGCGCTTCGCGTAGACAACCACCCGCTCGCCGCCCGCGAACTTCTTGTCGCGGTGCACTCGATTGATGCGCTCCATCGTGCCGCTGCTCAGGTTGTATCGCTGCCCAATGTTCCTCAGCGTGTCCCCTGGCTTGGCAATGACGACCAAGCGACTTCGCCCATTCTGAGCTTCGTGGTGCTCGATGAACTCTGCCGAACCCACCTGGAGAATGCGCGTGTTGATCGGTAGCACGTAGCGAACCTGAGTGAGATCCTGCGAGTGTGGGACGAACACCTGTAGCGACAGGCCCTCTGGGACGCGTGCGGTGACTTCCAGATCGTTCCAGCTCACTAGCTCAGCGGAGGTTACTTTGAACGCATTCGAAATGGCTTCAAGCGTATCGCCAGCCAACACCCGATAGAAGACTCGACGTCGACCAGAAACGTGAACGGTCCTCGGAGGCACCGCTACGGCTTCTTCTTCATCGGTGGCCAGGACTTCGCCAGTAGGCAAGCGCGGTGCTAACAATACGGTACCTGGCATCGGCAGGTCCCCCTCAGCCATTCTATTGAGTGCAATGAGCTCCGTGACGGTGGTCTTGCGGCGCCTGGCGACGGACTCCAGCGTGTCTCCGAAGCGGACAACATAGGAGCTCAGCTGTACACCCTTTGCGGTGGGAGCCAACAGCTGCGTCGCTTTCCGTCCAAGGCCACGCGGTACCCGGACTGGCCAACGCTCGGCTTCTCCAGCTTTCTGTTCTTCGCTGGGAGGCCCCGAACCTAGCAGGTACTGCGGATTCATCGAGCGCAGGGACTCTAGTGGAACGCCAGCAACCTTCGCGACATCGGCCAGGGAAACGCCAGGATCCACGTAGATGGTATCGAAGCTGATCGCGGGGTCCGGTTGCACGTCTTCGATGCCGAACGCGCGACGGTTGTTCATTACAATCGCCACCGCGTAGATTTTGGGTACGTACAGGGCGGTCTCAAGCGGGAGCCCTGCCTCGTAGGCGACCAACCGAGAAAAGTCGTTGGTATTGTACTTACGAATCGCGCGGGACATGCCGCCGTGCCCCATGTTGTAACCACCCATCGCTAGGTCCCATGAGCCGAAGCGTTGATACAAGTCGCTCAGATACTTGGTAGCGGCCTCGGTGGCTCTCTGAGGGTCGAGGCGTTCGTCAACCCAGCGATCCACCGTAAGTCCATAGGCGCGTCCCGAAGCCGGGATGAACTGCCAGATCCCCGCGGCTCCGGCTGGCGAGACAATCGTTGGGTTGTGGCCGCTTTCGATCAGGCTGAGCCAGACTAAATCACGCGGAAGCCCGGCGCGCGCCAACTCTCCGCGCATCGCCCGGGTGTAGCGCCCCGATTTAGCGGCCCACGCGCGCGCAATGCCGCGGCCCTGCGCCGTGTCCCGGTAGAACTTCAGGTACTTGACGACCTGGTCCGTCCACTGCACACGGAAGTCCGGCAGGCTGAGGCTACGAAGCCATTCCAGGTCAGCGGCCTCCGGCAAGGTGGCGCTCGGGACCGCCGACGAAAGCGGCGGAAGTCCGGCCGCCTGCGCGCTCGGATCGAGGTGGTCCCAATCGAAGCCCGGTTGGAAACCTCCGGGGTTCTGTGGGAAAAGTGCACGCTCGGCTTCACGCAGCGCCAAGAGCTGCGGGTCCGAGACAGGTTGGCCCAGCTCCTCGGCGACCGGGCCGCCGGCTATGATTCGCCGGGCCAGCGGGTCGGGTGCGCCCGCCGGTATTCCCTCTGGGAGCGTGGGCTCGGGCTGCTTAGGGGGACGTCCCGCGCGGTGCGAAAGCCCGGAAACGGGCGCCGGAGTTGTCGTGCTAGCGGCAGCGACTGGTGGCCCAGGCGGCCGTGGGTCGGGGACCCGGATCCGTCGCTGACCCGACGAAGGATGCTGTCCGCTCTGGGCCGTCACCGCGGGGCTCAGCGAGAGCAGCGCACACAGCGAAAGTAGGCCGCGGGATCGCGCAGAAGGGCCGAACATGAGGGTCTGGTAGCGGGCGCGGAGGTGAAAGGTCAAATTCCTCGCACCCACCTCCAAGCCCGCGGGGACCGATACCGTCAGCGCTTCACCACAATGAAGCGAGATCCATCGCCTCGGCGCACTAGGAATAGAATTGACTTCTTGTCCTTGGCTCGTGCGACCTGCTTCTTAGCGTCGGCAAGATTTTCGATCTTTCCCCCGTCCAACTCAAGCAACAGGTCTCCGGGACGCAGGCCCGCTTGCGCTGCGGAGCTGCCGGGCCGAACCGCGGCGATCACAACTTTCCCCGCGTCAGCCTCCACTCCCAGTAGCGAAGCGAGCTCCGGCGTCAGCGCCTGAAGGCTCAGCCCCAGTTCACCCGCTCCGGCTTCGGACTTCTCGGACTTGGGACCCTCGCCTGGGTCTGGCAGCTCGCCCAGCTTCACGGAGAGATCCAGCTGCGACTTCGCGCGCTGAACGCGCAGCGCGACCTCCTTGTTGGCACCCGCAGTGGCAATCAGGTTCCGCAGGTGGCCGCTGCTCTTCACCGGCTTGCCGCCTACGGACAGGATCACATCGCCTCGCCGGATCCCGGACAGCGCAGCCGCGCCTCCGGGCTGCACGTCCGAGACCAGCACACCCTCGCGCGTGGGCAGCGCCATGGCCTCCGCAATTTCTGGCGTGAGATCTTGAATACCGATCCCCAAGAAACCGCGCGTCACACGCCCGTCAGTCAAGAGGCTCTGCAGAATGGGCTGGGCCATGTTGGTCGGAATCGCAAAGCCGATCCCTTGATAGCCACCGCTGCGGGACAGTATCGCAGTATTGACCCCTACGAGCTCACCGCGCATGTTCACGAGCGCGCCCCCGGAGTTCCCGGGGTTGATGGCGGCATCGGTTTGAATGAAGTCTTCGTAGTCGACAATGCCAACGTCTGCGCGACCTTTCGCGGAAACGATACCCATCGTGACGGTCTGTCCGACACCGAACGGATTGCCGATAGCCAAGACCACGTCCCCCAGACGTAGTTGGCTACTGTCCCCGAAGGTGATCGGCTTGAGGCCCTTGGGCTCGCCCTGAATTCTCAACACCGCTAGGTCGCTCTTGGCGTCTGTGCCCACCACCGTAGCGGTGTACTCCTGATTGTCGGAGGTCGTGATCTTAACCCCGTCGGCACCTTCGACCACGTGGTTATTCGTGAGCACTATGCCCTCTGCCGAAACCACCACACCCGAGCCGAGCCCCTGCTGCTTTTGATCGGGCCGTCCACCGCCGTGGGGTCCGGAGAACGGTCCAAAAAATGGCGGTAGCTCAGAGGACTTGGCCGTCCGTTCTGTGGTCACGGCCACCACACTACTGACCGTCCGCTCGGCGACGTCAGCGATGGTCACCCCGGAGCCCGCGGAGTCGGCAAAAGCCAGGGCCGGATGAGGGAGCGCCGCTAGCGCAGAAGACTTCAGCACCTGAACGGCAGAAGGCGCCTGCGCGGCTACGCTCGGAGAGGGGCTGAGCGCTGACGTCGGAGTCTGCCCAGCGCACGCCGACGGCCAGAAAAGCAGGGTCAAGGGGAGCGCCGCTACGAGCGCCAGTGAGCGAAAATGCCGGTTCATGGCACGGACAACCTGGCCGTCCGCGTTTCCATTCCCGGAGCTCGGCCAACCGGACGTGTCCTGGCGCGAGCTACTTACGCGGCTGCGCGCTATCGCTTCCGCCGACTAGGCGAGTGATTTCCTGGTGCATTTGGGACAATTCGACCTGCTGGGCCGATGGCACGGCGCGAGCGGCAGCGCGCGGCATGCCGTAGACGACCGCGGACTCCTCACTCTCGACAAGTAGCCTCCCGCCGTGGTCCGCGATCACACGCGCGCCTTCCGCCCCGTCGTCGCCCATCCCGGTGAGCACCACCCCAATCGACGCATCCCCGAAAAGTTTGCCTACGCTGGTGAGCAGGCGGGTAGCGTTCGGCACATAACGTTCTTCTAGCGCGGGCAACACCAGGCGGACGCGGAGTTTCCCATCCCCGCCCCGCGCGACTTCCATACACCGGTTTCCAGGACAGACGAAGGCCATTCCCGAGCTGATGACATCGCCGTCCCGCGCTTCGACAACGCGAAGCGTACTGTACCTGTCCAAGCGCTGCGCGAAGGTCGTCGTGAACTTCGGTGGCATATGTTGCGCGATCAACACGGCGTAAGGCGCCTTCGAAGACAAGCGCGACAATATCTCAGTCAGCGCTGTGGGGCCGCCTGTAGACGCGGCGATCGCCACCAGATGCTTCGGCGCGACCAAACCGCCAAGGACCTCCTCTGGAGTCTTTTGTCGGCGGCTTGGGATGCCAGAGACCCGGCTCTGGCGCACGGAGCGGACCAGCAGGAGCTTCTGGAGGAGCAACGCGATCACCTCATCGCCGTGGGTGGCGAAATCTCCGCTTGGCTTAGCGACGAAATCAAGAGCGCCAAGCTCAAGAGCTCGAAACACGTTCTCTTTCTGCGAGTAGCTGGACACGACGATGACCGGGGTAGGCCGCGTCGACATCAAGAGTCGGAGAAAACTGAACCCATCCATGTTCGGCATCTCAAGGTCGAGCGTGATGACGTCGGGAGCCACCTGCCCAACCAGCCGAAGCGCCTCTGCACCGTCTTTGGCGGCCCCGACAACGTTCGCCTTACCGGAGCCTTCAATGCCCGCGATCAGCCGACTTCGGTTCGCGAGCGAGTCATCCACAACCAAGACACGAAGCAAGGTCATGGGACTCCTCGATGAGCCCGGCTGAGCGCGATACGGGTGGGGGTCTTCATCAGGTTCGGGGATAACTGTGAGTGTTCACTGTTAAGGGTTTTCGATACACAAGATCTTCCGTCAGGTGGACAAGTTCGAAGGCGGTCGTCACGTTGAGCAAGGACTCCGAGTGCCCTAGGAAGAGATACCCGCCTGGCTTCAAGCGCTGGTAGAGGCCTTCGATCACCTGCGCTCGGGCCTTCTGACCGAAGTAGATCAGGACATTCCGACAGAACACGGCGTCCACGCGTCCCACCGCAACCATTGCACCAGGCTCGCTCAGGTTCAGCTGACCGAAGTGACACATCGACTTGATTTCTGGGGTTGCGTGCCAACCATCGGCCGCCTCAGTGAAGTAGCGTCCCTTGAGCCAGGACGCCGTTCGAAAGCTAGTTTCGCGGAACACGCCGCGCCGCGCCGAAGCGACCCGCTCACGGCTGAGGTCACTCCCAATGACGCGCACCGACCAATCCTGGAACAGCCCGGACTCGGCTAGAATAATCGCGAGGGTGTACACTTCCTCGCCTGTCGAGCACCCCGCGCTCCATAGCACCAGGCGACGCGAAGCATTGTGGGCCCGATGCAATGCCGGCAACACCTCATCGCGAAAGGCGCGTAGCTGGTACTCTTGCCGAAACAGGTAGGTCTCAGCCGTAGTGATTCTCTCGAGCGCGTACTCAAACTCCGACTCTGCCTGAACGTCAAAGCGCAAATACTTGTAGTAATCGTAGAACGATTCCATCCCGAGCTCGACGATGCGGTCGCCCAGGCGTCGCTCGAACGCGCGCATCGAAGACTCCTCGAAGTCAAGCCCAGCACGCTCGAGAATGAAGTCCCGAAGCAGCCGAAAGTCGCGCGCAGCCAGCACTGGCCGGGAGGGCCCACCAAACTTCATGGGGAGGACTCCCACGGGGCAGGCACAGATCCGCGCAAGCCGCCAGCAGACTCGGAAAGCCGAAGGCTACGCCGCAGCGTCTCGACGACTTGCGGCTCCTTCTCTGAGCTCAAGCGGGCGATCAGCGCTCCCCGAGCGTACTCGGAGGAGTAACGGCCCAGGAGGTCTCCGGCTAGACGCCGGACATCCCAAGCTGGATGGGAGAGGCAACGCACGATCGGCGTCTCCCAAAGTGCCGCCCCCTCGGACAAGATAGCCAAGGCCGCCTTCACGACCTCGGGCTCCTGATGACCGAGCGCGACTTCGATACCCGGGCCTCGGACGGCTTCTGGGAACTGCGCGAGGGCCTCGACCGCCGCGACTGAGCGCCAAGCGGCCGTCTCGGCGATCAGCGACGCTAAGGTGGGCAGGGCTGCGGGGTCCGCTCCCTCACCGATTGCTTGCAGAGCCCCAACAACAAGCGTTGGCTCCTTGCTCTGTGCCGCCGTGAGTAACGCCGCGGTGCCCAGCGGCCGGCCGCCGTCGTCCATCATGTTCCCCAAGGCTCGAAGCGCCGCCAGTTGCACCTCTTGAGCCTCGTCGTTGAGCGCGAAAGCGACCGCTTCTACGGCGCGCTCGCTCGAAAACCCCGAGAGCGCGTCGAGCACCGCGCTGCGCACCCCCACGTGCGAGTTCGACACCGCTTGACTCAGGAACTCGACGTCCAGGGCTGCGCTGCCGAACAGCGGACGTTCGAGCGACGTGATAAACACCGCCACGGCCGCTGCCTCGGGCGCTTCGGGCGAAACACCTTCCGCCAGCCGCCGCGCAACGTCGGGATACCGCTGCGCCAAGACACGAGCCGCGCTGACCGCAGCGCGCCGCACGTGCGCAGGCGCTAGCCCGGTGAGCCAAGGAACAACATCCAGAAACATGGCTTCGTCGCCAATCTTGGCGGCCGCGACGAGCCAGGCCCTAACGACCGTCGATGCCTGTGCGTTGCGCAGCGGACGCAGGGCGGCCAGCACGCGTTCCCGGTGCGCAGGATGGGTCGCTAGCCGCGAAATCAGCTCAACGCAGGCGGCACTTTCCAGCGCCTGACCCTGCGCGACCTGTTTCTCCAGTTCGGGCAGTGCGCGGTCACTCAAGAGCTCAAGCGCCCGATGCGCAGCGGCTGCCGTCAGGTCGTCCCCAAGCAGCTCGATCGCCGGAGCCGCGACAGCCCCGTCCCCCTTCGCAGCCAAGACGATCAGTGAGCTCCCGGCGAGCGCTGGATCTTGAGGATCAGTGCAGAGCCCCATTAGCCTGGCTGAAGCGCCAGGAGACAGCTGCAGCAGCGCCTCCTGCGCCGCTTCAAACGCCGGCGTCGAAGACTCGATCAATTCGGCAAAACAATGGACAGTCACAGCCCAGCTTTGCCCCTTCGCTCGCGCGAGCTGTTTCACAAAGTACTGGGCAGCCAGCGGCTCATGAAGCTTAGCCGCCAGCTGCAACCCGACATGGACCAGCATCGGCTCGCCCAGGAGCGGCTCTAGGCGGTGCCAGGAAGGGACAATCCCCAGCCGGCGAATCGCCTCCAGAGTCACCAGCAGCTGGAAGGTGTCCTGCTGCTCCAGACCTTCTTCCAAGATGGGCCATGCCGCCTCAGGTGATAGGCGCCCCACCTCAGCCACCGCTTCCGTCGCGGCAGCTCGCACATTGGGGTCGGCGTCCTTGAACAACGTTGAGAGGGGCTCCAACGCGGCCACTTGACTGGTGCGCGACAGCGCCTCCGCCGCTAGCTTTCGCCCATCAGAATCCAGCTTCGGCAGCTCGCGCGCTAGCGCGTCGATGGCCAAGGTCCCAAACCCTCCCAAAGCCTCGACCGCCGCGTTGCGGAGCCCAACATTGTCGCCCGGGTGCAGGCTTCGCACTAGGCACGACACCGCGTACGGCTCCACGGGCCGCACGAGGAGTGCCTGGACGGCCTCCTTGCGCACGCGCCAGTCCGGATCCGCCAGACCCTCCATCAGCAGCTCGACGGCATCGTTACCCGCGTGCTCAGCCACGCGCGCGATCCCCTGCCGGCGCACCTCGGCGTCCGCTGAGCGAACCTGTTCCTGCAGCCGTTCTAGACTCAAGGCTCACCCTCGGGCTGTTTCCCCTCGCGCTGCGCAGCGCGGGCGAGATTGGCGAACCGGGTCATGTCGAGCACGAACACCAGGGTCTCATCGCGGGTCAAGACCCCCAGGAACCCCCGCTCCTCGCCGCCCGGCACGCGTGGGGGTTCACGGAGCTTTTGTCCGCCAGTGCCGAACACATCTGTGACGCGATCAACGATCAGTCCAAGCGCCGTACCTTCGTCGCGCACCAGTATCCATTTCACTCTTGCGGCGCGCGCGGGCTGGGCGGATGGCGCCTGTTTGGCCATGCCCAAGTGTACGCGCAGGTCGATAACAGTGATCACGTCGCCTCGATGATCCGCGACGCCCGCCACAGCCGCAGGCGCGTGAGGCAAGGCGGTCAGCGGCACCGGATTGATGATTTCCCGCACGTTGCTAATCGGCACGGCGTAGTACGCATCGCCCACCACGAAACCCACGAGGCTCTTTTGAGGGTCGGGGCGCTCCTTGCGGTAGCGCACCGTACCATACCGTAGGCTGCCATAACGCAAGGTAGTCATGTGGTCATGCTCATCAGATCTAGAATGACAATCACCTGATTTTCGGCCCGCCCAATGCCTGTGATGTGGTCAGACAGGTCACCACCAAGCACCGCTTGCGCCACCTCAATCTCACTGCTTTCTAGCCGAATCACGTACTTCACTTCATCGACGAACAGCCCTATCGCCTCCCCTGACTGAGTCTCGGTGAGCAGGATTCGACTGGTCCGGGTGGCCTCAGCTGCGACAAGGCGCAAGCGCCGGCGCAGGTCAATCACCGTGACGAGTAGACCACGTACACTGCACACTCCCAAGATCTCGCGGGCTGCACGAGGCACATCGGTGAGTAGCGGTGGGCTAACGATCTCGCGAATCCTTGCCAGTTCGACCGCGTAGGCCGCGCCAGCAAGCATGAACACCAAGAACTCCTTGGGCCCACGCACCCCCGCGAGCAAGCTGGGCATCTTAACATCGGGGCGATGTGTGAGTTCACGCATGGCGCACCTCTCGCACCTCCCGCGCTTCTCGGGATTCGCTCCCGGCGAGCACTTCCTCGATGATAGCTGAGACGTCAAGCACCAGCGCCACACGCTGGTCGCCCAGCTCAGTCGCTCCAGAAAAACCGGTGACACTCTTCAGAGAGCGGCCCAGCGCCTTGATGACGATGTCCTGTTGGCCCAATAGATCGTCGACAACCAGGCCGAGGCGCCGAACTCCCATGTTCGCGACGACCACAAAACGCCGTCGCGAAGGTTTGGTGACGTCGAACTGGAAGAACCGATCGAGCCTGCACAGCGGCAGCGTCGCACCACGCAACGTCATGGTCTCACGACCGTCTATCGGCTGGGCCATCGAGTCCTCAAAAGACAACGCCTCAGAGACCGACGTGAGCGGCATAGCAAACGTACGGCCAGCAATGCGGATAAGCAGCGCGCTGACAATCGCCAAGGTCACCGGCAAAGTGACCGTAATCTTTGTCCCGATGTGTCGCTCGCTTTGTAGATCGATGACCCCGCCCAGCTTGCTGATGTTTGTCTTGACGACGTCCATTCCAACGCCGCGGCCACTGTAGTCCCCCGCGCGATCGCGAGTGCTGAGCCCTGGCAAGAACACCAGATTGAGCACTTCTTGGCGCGTGAGACCACGCGCTTCGTCTAGGGAGATCTGCGACAAAGTCACGGCGCGGTCGATCAACGACTGCTCATTGACCCCCCCGCCGTCGTCCTCAACCTCCAGCACCACGTGGTTTCCCTTCTGAAACGCATTGAGCGCGATGGTTCCTGCTTCAGGCTTGCCCAGCCCGCGGCGCTTGTCTGCGGACTCAATGCCGTGGTCGATGGCGTTGCGCACGATGTGCATCAGTGGATCGCTGAGTTCTTCCACTATCAGTTTGTCAATTTCCGTATCGCCACCGGTAATGACCAGCTGGATTTCTTTTCCAACGTCGCGCCCAATCTGCCTGACGACGCGGGTCAAGCGGTCAAACACTTGGGAGAGCGGCACCATGCGCACCTCAAGAATTCCACTCTGAAGCTCGCTCAGACGGCGGTCGAAAGTCCGCTGAAGACGTTGGAGTTCAGCGCCCAATTGGCGGTTGCCCTCGGAGCGGATGCGCTCACCGATGCGACCCAGTACCCCTTTCACAATCGAGAGTTCCCCGACGGCGTTCATTAGAGCGTCCAGCTTGCGAATATCCACTCGCACCGACTGCGAGACGGAGCGCATGACCGCAGCGGGAGCCATCGAGGCCTCGTGCGCTTGCACCGGCAGCGACGCCACCCCGGGGTGGCTCGTCTCGTGCACCATGGACGCTTCAAACGGCTCATCACGAGGGCTCGGCTTCGCAGCCACGTGACGTCGGGGCACGGCCGAGATGGCCACGTTGGGCCCCCCAAGAGTTCCCGCGAGATCGGCAATCGCAAAGTTGGACGCGAGCAGCAGATCCAGCTCAAGCGAGTCCAGACTGCTGGACTCCCCAGTGGGCAGATAGGTAATCACCTCACCCAGCGGTTTCGCCTTGTTCTTGATCTCCTCAAGGTCTTTGTCGATCGTCGCCAGCTCGAAGGCGACCCTGACCCGAAACAAGTTTAGACCTTGTTCGACGCAGGAGCGCAGCCGGTGCTCTTCGTACTCAGTGAGGACGCTCAGCAGCGAAATCTCAAACTCGAACTCATCAGTGAGTGCGACCGGTGCATCCGAGGAGCCAAACGCCTGCAATCGCTGCAGGATCGTCTCGATGCCGGGCGGTTCCTTCTGGGAGCGGTCCTTCTCGTGAGCTAAGATTTGCCAGTAGACCTCGACAGCTTGAAACAGCACATCGAGCAAGTCGCGTGTGAGCGGAAGCCGACCTAGACGCAGACAGTCGAGGACATCTTCCAGGCGATGGGAAATGGTCCCCATCGACTTCGCCCCAAAAATCCCCGCCAGCCCTTTGAGAGTGTGGACCGCACGGAACGTTTCGTTGACGGCCGCAGGGTCGTCAGTCCCGGAACTCTGCAGCTCATCGAGCGCCAGGAGCCCGCGAGAGAGGTTCTCGACCAGCTCTTGCGCTTCCGAGAAGAACTCCTCCCGCACCTTGTCTGTCGGGTCCGCCACGCTAGGCGGTCCCTAACGTCAAGCTGCGCAGCGCGTCTCTGAGGCCTTCGGGACTGAACGGTTTTGTCAGGTAGGCGTTGGCCCCGAGTGCCATACCCCGGTCGCGGTCTTTGGCAGCGGCCTGTGTGGACATCAGGAGCACTTGGGTTTTTTGGTGCAGGGGGCTCTTGCGAATGAAGTTCAACAGCTCGAGTCCGTTGATGTCTGGCATGTTGATGTCTGAAATGACGAGGTCGTAGGGCCCCCGGGGAAGTAGCCGCAGCGCCTCGAAACCTCCAGAGGCTTCCACCACCTCCATGTCTTCGTCGCCCGGTAGGGATTCCAAGACCGCGCGCACAAATGCCCGAGTCGCTTCCGAATCTTCGACTACCAAAACACGCATCTAGGCCACCCGTCCATAGAGTCTAGCGGCCGACTCGAAGGGTGTCCTTCGGGATTTCTTCACTTATTTACAAGCCACCAGGCCGATCGCAGGGTCTGGACCGGCGGAAGCCTTCGCTGTCGCTTCCGCGCAGCGCCGTCATTACTGTAGGCAAAGACTGCCCATGATCGACCCCGAAGCCCCATCGTTCAAGCTCGCGACCCAAAGGGTCCTAGTGTTGGGAATCGCTGCTCTTTGCTCGGTCTACTGGACCAAGCTCTCTCTGGTCACAGCCCTGCTCACGCTCATCGCTTGGCTCTCGCTCCCGGCGGCCCTTCCCCGTCAGGCGCGGCGGCTCCTGCAGGCCACGCTGCTGATCTCGGCGATAGCATCCGGGGTGGGTTTCCTGCGCTTTGTTTTGGTTGAAGCGGTCCCCGGAGTCATCGCGGGCGGTCAAGCCTCCGTGACCAAACACACGATCGCCTATTTGCGCACGGTGATCGCCGCCCAGGACCGCTGGCGAGAACACGCGCCCATCGATCACGACCGAGACGGCATCGGCTCGGCCGCGAGCTTTGGTGAACTGTCGGGACTACGCGCGCCGCGGGGAGGCAGCGCTTTGAGCCCACCCCCGTTCCACCTAAAGCCGGAACAACTGCAGCGCTCGCCGAGGGGTGAACTAGTCGCCGAAGGGGCCTACCTGTTTCAGCTCTGCCTGCCGCTCAAAGGCGGCGGTTTCAGCGCTGATTCAGACGCTGACCGGGATGACGAGCTGGCTGAGCGCCGCTATTTGCTCTACGCGTGGCCCCGGAAGCACGAGGCCGGCTCCCCGCGGCAGGCCTATTTCGCGGACGAGCACGAGACTATTCTTGTGAGCGATGAGTTGACGACGGGGGAGGACGCCATGATCGGCACCTTGGCCGCACCCGCCTGCGACTCGGCGTTACCTGGAGGCGCGCTGGCTGGGCGTTTTCGGCCCTGGAAGGACAAGGCCCCTCGCGCCGAGCTTCCTGGAGATACCAGCCGGTGAGCCACGTGCTATGAGCCAGCCGCCATGATCCGCGACCGCCTGAAGACCGCCCGGGACTTGATTAAGCGGCGCGTCCGCGAGAAACTCAAGGACCTGTCGGAGCAAACGAGCGCCGCGTTGGTCGCTCCTTCAAACAAACGTTCTGAGCTTGACGCTGCCGCCCCCGAGCCCCCCGTCGTCGCTCGGCTCATGATCGAGATTCGTTCGGATGGCACGCGCACGGTGGCGCGCGGCGCGCTGAAGGATGAGTTGAGTGGCGAACAGGTGACGCTGGAGGCCAAAGGCACGACGCCTATGCAGCTCGCCGCTCAGCTGGCGAAGAGCCTGATGACTACTCCGCTCGCGGCAGCTCAACTCGCACGCAGCCTCCGACGATCGAGACAGCTCTCGGACGCCGCTGAACCTGAAGACGAGCGCTCCTAGAGCGCAGGCATAGATGACCGACTCCGCACCCAGCCCAAACACACCCCCGATGAAACGCTCCCGGCTGCGCCGCTGGGCGCTCGAACTCGGCGTGATCGGGATCGTTTACCTGGGAATCACACGCTGCCAAAACTCCGGTTTACTGGAGACTGGGCAACCTGCCCCGGGGCTGGCGTTGCAGGCGCTCTCGGGCGAAACCGTCTCACTGAAACAGCTGCAAGGCAAAGCCGTCATCTTGCACTTCTGGGCCACCTGGTGCGGCGCTTGTCGGAGCGAATTTTCCATGCTCAACGACCTGCAATCGGCTCTGCCGAAAGACACCGTCTTGCTGACGGTGGTGGCCGATGGTAGCAACCCGGCGCTCGCTGAGTTCACCCAGGAGCACCAGCTGACCTACCCCATCCTCAAGGCAGACGACGAGACGATCTCGCAGTTTCAAGTGAACGCCTTTCCCACGACCTACTTCATCGACCCGGGCGGGGTCATCGCTAGTCGCAGCGTCGGCATGATGACGCGCTGGGGCGTTCGCGCCCGAGCCGGCTGCGCTCGCTAAGCGCCTCGCCCGCCCGCATCGCCGCCTTATCGCCATGGACGAGATCTACAAGAGCGACATCAACCGCAACGTGCCCCCCGCTGCGGAGGGGGAATTTAAGCCCGTGCAGATCGGGGGCCTGCGGGTTTGGCCGCCGGTGGTCTTGGCGCCCATGGCCGGGGTCACCAACTACCCGTTCCGGCGCATCTGCAAGCAGTTCGGCGCTGGGCTCTATGTGAGCGAAATGATCACCGCCCGGCCCTTAGTCGAAGGCAATCAAAAGACCCTGAAGCTCGCGGACTTCGGGCCCGATGAGAGCCCACGCAGTCTGCAGCTCTACGGCGTTGATCCCCACTACGTCGGGCTAGCGGTGAAGCGCCTCGTCTCTGAAGGCCGAGTCGACCACATCGACATGAACTTCGGCTGCCCAGTCCGCAAGGTGACGCGCAAGGGAGGCGGCGCCGCGATCCCCCTCAAACCCAAGCTACTAGCGGAGATCGTGCGCGCTGCCGTAGCCAACGCAGGCAGCGCACCGGTAACAATCAAATTCCGTATGGGTGTCAATGACGAGCTGCGTTCTGACCTCAACGCGGGCCGTGTCGCGCAGGAAGAGGGTTGCGCCGCAGTCGCGCTGCACGCGAGGACGGCCGCTCAGCTCTACGATGGGGACGCCCGCTGGGAAGCAATCGCAGAACTCAAGAGTCGGCTCAGCATCCCGGTGCTCGGAAACGGCGACATCTGGGAAGCTGAAGATGCGCTGCGCATGATGCGGCAAACCGGCTGTGATGGCGTCGTGGTCGGGCGCGGGTGTCTTGGGCGACCGTGGTTATTCCGCGATCTCGCGAGCGTGTTCAACGGGCAGGAGCCGCCGAACCCGCCAACGCTCGGCGAGGTGCGTGATGTGATGATCGACCACGCCTCAATGCTCGCTGAGTGGTTCGGCGAGGGCCCGGCGCTGCGCGCATTTCGCCGCCACAGCACTTGGTACACGAAGGGCTTCCGAGGCAGCGCGCAGCTCAGGCAGCACTTGATGCAGATCGCAAGTCTGCCGGAGCTCGAAGCCGCCTTGAGCGAGATCGACCCGGACCAAACCTTCCCGCAGAGCGCGATGCGCGTCCCCCGCGGTAAGAGCTCCGGCACCCAGGTCGTGAGCTTACCCGAGGGTTATCTTGACCACCTCGACGACGCGAGCCCACCCGAAGCCGAAGACCTGGTGAGCGGCGGATAAGGTTCGCTGAGCGTCGGTCCAACCTCAATCGTCGCCGCCGCGCAGTCGATCCAGGGCTCGTCGGTCGGACTTGGTGGGGCGTCCGGCTCCCCGCTCGCGTGGCGCGACCAGTTCTTTTTTGGGTGGAGGCGGCGGAGACTCGTCATCGTAGAGCCCCTGAGCCATCGGCGCGCTCAGCCGTTTCTCGGCGAGATCACGGACGAGGAGGATTTTGAACCCCTGCGCGCATTCCGCGCTCACACGGTCCCCGCGCCGCAGCAGGTGTCCCGGCTTGACGGACACCCCGTTCACCTTCACCAGGCCTCCGACGCAGGCTTTTTGGGCCACAACGCGCGACTTAAAGAGCCGAGCAGCGAGCAGCCAGCGATCAATTCGCACCACGAGCACCGAATCTGGCATGAGCCGATCAGGTACGGCCGTTCCGCTGCGCTTGCAAGAGGGTCCGTCGCTCGTACAACAGGCCGCCCGAAAAGGGGCAGGGCGCGGCCTCGCGGACCAGAATCCCTCAAGGGCCGATCGGAGCCACCGTTCCCCGGAGCTTAGACCTGATGATCCCCGTGCCCACGCGTCGCCGCCACGACTCCCCGAAGACTGGGGTCTTCCGCTTACAGCAGGATGTTCTCGTCGGCCCACGCGCAGCCGACTGCCTCTCCGAGTTACAGAACGCCTGTGCTCCGGAACGCTGTGGCCTCGTCTTGCTCTCGGTGGGCGTACAGCGGTCGAGCGTTGCCCTCTCGCAGGAGGTGGGCGACCATCGCTGGGACGCCTCAATGGATCTGACTCTTTTGGCGTGGTTGTCACCCGTACAGAGCGCAGAGCTCCTGAGGGTCCCGAGTTGTCTGCGTGAGAGCCTGGGTCTCGAGGCTCTCGCGATTCCCATCGCCTCACCGTTCGAGCGCTTCGGGGTGCTCGTGGTGAGTCAAAGCGTGCGGCCAGTTCGGAGCTCACCGGCGCTCGAGTCAGTCGCAAGTGACCTAGCGTTGCAGTTAGAGTCTCAGCACAGAAAGCTCACCCTGGCGCGGCTCAAGGCGACGACGCTTGGCGCAACAAACCAGCCCGTCCCAGACCGAGTGCAGCCAGACCACGTGTTCGCACGCGCGTCAGGCCGGTAAGGGGAAAGAATTGCCGAAGCGGGCCGCCAGCTGTAGCTTGGCTGGCGAATGAACTTTTTTGGTCATGCGGTAGTTGCCTCTTGGGCGAGCGATGATCCCGCCCTCGCGTTCGGCGCGATGTTACCGGACTTCGGGCATATGCTGGGTCTGACGCGCATCGACAGCAGCCACCCGACGATTCGCGCAGGCATCGCCCTGCACCACGCCTCAGATGATGTGTTTCACAACGGTCTAACCTTCGTGCGTCTACAAAACCAAGGCCGGGCCGCGCTTATGATTGCTGGCTTGCCGAGGGGGGCGACGCTGGCCCTAAGCCACGTCGGGGTCGAGCTGATGTTGGACCGAGAACTCAGCCACCAGCCAGACCACTTAAAGCACTACTTGTTGTCTATTGAGCAAGGCCTCCGCCACTGTTCCAGCCTGAGTTGGTCCCTGCCGACGGTGACGGCGGGCGCGCTCGCTGGACAGAAGGCGGATGATGGCCATCCCTTTGAGCGACTACTCACGCTGCTCGGCGAACGCGCCGATAAGTTGGCTCCCCGAAACGGCGACGAGCTCGCAGAGCGGCTGTTTCGTATCCTGAGCCCGCGCCCGCGCCTGACCTTCCCACGCGCGGCGCTCCCTCAGGTCGCGAGCTGGGCGGATGCGCTATGGCCGGAGCTCAGAATGGCTGTCCCTACCTGGCTCAACGAGATCTCTGCGGGCTTGTCCCTGCGAGTCCCAGAGGCGGCGTATTCAGCGAAATGCGCTCCCTGATTCTGAGCGCACCGGGCAGCCGTGGATAGTCCGCCCGAGTGCTCAAAAGAGTGAAACGCTCTTGCTGCCGTCGCTCTCCACTGTAAGCGGATTGGGTGGTGGGAGTGGGGTAGCTGGAGCGCGCTAGCCCCAGCTACCCCACCACAAACAACACTCGCTCACTCATTTGTTACAACGCGAAAAGTTAGGTCTCAGGGAATATCGAATGCGGTCACCTGGGCGCGGTTGCCGGCTGCAGGTGGCGTGACCGCCCAGCGTTCGTTGCCGCGCCAAAAGCCGATCTTCAACGTGTACGGGCCTGCGGGATGACCGGGTGAGAGGGTCAGCGCAAACCTGTCGCGAATGCTCTGTCCCGTCACCCATTGCTCAACCGGGAGCGCGCCCCCCACCGGCGGGTGGTCAAGGTTTTCGAAAGCGCCCGTCGGGGTTTGCAGATGCACAAACAGCTTCCAACCCGCTGGCATCGGACCCAGTACTTGAAAATGCAGCGCGACTTCGACCGACTGGCCCCGCCCGGGTTTGCCTGAAAGGTCGTAGCCTGAAAGCTTGACTCGTGGCGTCTCACCGGGAGGACCAAAGGTCAGATCCAGCGCCGTGGCGGGCGCAGGTGCAGCTGCGCCGGGGGGCGTCACATCACGGGCCAGACGCTCTGAAAAGTCCGGGGGTAGCGACAGCGCCGTCAGATGTGCGCGCAGCTGCTGCTTGAGGGCGTCGCACTCACCATCCTCGCCGTAGCGATCGGGTGCCTCGAGCCCTTCGGACAGCCGATAACACTCGGTAGTGTTCTGCGGCGTCCAGTTCCAGATCAACTGGTGGGTCTCACTGATTAGCGCGCGCTTCTTGTTGTCGCCTTCGTAGCTGACTTCCTGAAATACCGTCTTGCGAGGTGGCGTTGTCGCCGAGGGGTTACCTGCAAGCAGATCGACGAATGAGCGACCCTGAAAGGATGATTGATATGGACCCCGCACAAGGTTCACGATGCTCGGTGCCAGATCCACATGGGATACGGGCGCCTGGATGCGTTGCGGGTTCATTCCCGGCACGCGCACGATCATAGGAACCCGCGTTTGCGGTGGATAGAGGTGATAACCGTGCGCCGCAATGCCGCGCTCGCCAAGACCCTCGCCGTGATCGCCGGTGACCACGACCGCCGTCTTGCCCCAGAGTCCCAGGGTCTTGAGGCTCTCCAAGACGCGACCGATCTGTGAGTCTGTGAAGCGTATCTCGTGATCGTATTTGTCCGCGGGCGCGTCACCAAAACCAGGTGTGTCGGGATGCGACTCGTAGTTCAAATGCGGATCATAAAAGTGCAGGGTCAGGAAGAAGCGCTCTTCTGCGTGGGCCTTCAGAAACGCGATACCATCGTCGGCGATGGGGGCTGCGGATGTCCCCCGAGACTCAGCCGGACCACCGATGTTCTTGTGCAGCAACGCGTGTTGGGAGTCATACACGTCCACGCCGCGCTCGAATCCTCGCCGCCAGCGCGCATCAAAATAGGCATAAGCCCAAAACGCGCCGGTGCGATAACCGAGCGGCTTCAACACCTCGGCCAGAAATACGTTGCCCGCGCCGATGCGTGGCCAGAAGCTGTCGCATCTGGTGCAGGGTTGCCAGTCGATAGAACTCGGCCAGCGCCCCGTAAAAATGGCAGGCATCGAATAGCGGGTGGACGGCGCGTGCGCCCAGCTGTTCTCGAACAACGTGCCTTCACCAGCCAGCGAATCCAGCACCGGCGAGGTCGGCCTGGAATAACCGTAACACGACAGGTGATCGGCCCTCAGGGTGTCAACGGCGATGAGCAACACGTTCAGATCGGACGGAACCGATTCCGGAACGGGGTGGAAGGCGGGCG
>JBDKJZ010000036.1:0-19313 GCA_039796375.1 Pseudomonadota bacterium | reverse complement strand
CATGACGGGCGAGTCAAAGTCAAAGCTGTACAGTTCGTCAGGGTCGGGAGTCATCAAAGGGCCGACGGCGGTTTTGCTGTCTCCGAAGAACAGCTGCACGCTTCTTACGATTGACGTACCGTCTTCCATGTAAGGTCTACGTCCCCCAGCGGGTGGACGCCCGAGTCGTCGGCGATACCCTTGTGCCGACGGCCCATCACACGACTCCGACTGCGGCGTGTCCGCCGTCCCGACAGCTAGGGCGATTTCTGAAGTGGAACAACAATTCGCTGAGGTGCTAGTGCGGGCGGTGACGCGGGCCCTTCGCGGGAGCCATGAATCCTTGACACCGTCCTGTGTGCTCGCCCGTCATCAGCGCCGCGACGCGCCCCGCGGGAAGAGACAGACCGTGCCGTCAACTGACGCGACCCACACCAGAGCGAGGCCTGAGGAGGTCCCGAGCGACGCGACCCCTGCCCCAGGGGGGCAAGAATGAACACCGGCGGAGCAACACGTCCAAGGGTTTCGCCCCAAACCCCCGCCGAAGCGAGCGGGAGACCATCAACATCTGGCTCAATACGGCGTGATGTCTACCTGCACGGCCTCGTCGACTGCTTCCCCCAAGAAGCGGCCCGCGGACGCACTGAAAGCCGTCGGCATGTCGGTGACTAACAGTTCCAGCTTGCCGAGCTTCGATGTCGAAACGAGTCCGCGCGAGCGGAGGAGCTCGGCGGTGGTGTGCGCGGTCGCCTCGGCGCTATCGACGATCACGACTTCTTCGCCCGCGAGCTGGGCCGCAACTTCAGCGATGATCGGTTTCAAGAGCGGGTAGTGGGTGCAGCCGAGCACCAACACCCGCGCGCCCTGGTCGGTCAACACGCGGACGTAGCGCTCCACGGCTAAGCGAGGCACCTCACCCTCAAGCCAACCCTCCTCAACGAGCGGTACCAAGAGCGGCGCCGGCTGCGCGCACACTTCGGCGCGTGTCGACAGCCGGCTGACCTCTCGCGGATAAGCCCCCGAGGCGATGGTGCTGGCGGTCCCCATCACCCCGATGCGCACGGGGTGACCGAGCCTGGCTTCCATTTCTTCGGCGGCAGCGACGGCAGCCCTTGCCCCGGGACCCACCACACCCAGGACGGGCAGATCCAGCTCGGCACGTAGAATATCGAGCGCCACGGCGCTCACCGTATTGCACGCCACCACTAATACTTTGATGCCGCGATCGATGAGCAGCTTTGAGCAACCGCGCGCGTAGCGGATCACGGTCGCTGGCGAGCGAGTCCCGTAGGGGACCCGAGCGGTGTCCCCCAAGTAGATAATCGACTCATCGGGCAGCACTCGCCGCAACTGATGAACAACGGTCAGCCCACCCAGGCCTGAGTCGAAGACGCCTATCGGCAAGTTGGCGTTCACACGTCCTCGATGCGAATCAAGCGAGCAGCGGTGTTCATGAACGATGCTTGCTGCACCTCAGCTAGCGCTTGCTGCACGGCCCCTTCCCCCGAGCGGTGCGTGATCATCAGCACGCTCACGGGGGCTCCGTCGGCGCTCGCGCGCCCCTCTTGGACCATTTGTTCGACGCTCACGTTGTGTCTGCCCAAGGTGCTAGCGATGTTGCCAAGTACTCCTGGCTCGTCCTGGACATCGAAGCGCAGGTAATAGCGAGAGCTGATCTCAGAGAGCGCGACTAGGGGGCGCTGCCGGGTCGCGATCGCTCGGGTGCTCAGCCCACCGGCGCCAGCGACGCGCGAGCGTGCAACATCGACGATGTCTGCGACCACGCTGACCGCAGTGGGCATTTCGCCCGCGCCTCGGCCGACGAGCAAACACGGACCGAGCGCCCGCCCTTGAATAAAGGCGGCGTTCAACACGCCGTTGATGCTTGAGAGCGGACTGCTCAGCGGGATCAGCGCGGGGTGCACTCGCAGCTCAAGCTTCTCACCGCGATCTAGACCGACTGCGACATGCTTGATCGCGAAGTTGAAGCGCTCTGCGAAGCGAAAGTCGACCTCATCCACCAGGCGGATCCCTTCGGTGTGCACCTTGCTGTCGTCGACCGCTGCGCCGAAGGCGAGCATGCAGAGCACAACGAGCTTCTGAGCCGCGTCATGGCCATCCACATCGAGACTGGGCTCCGCCTCCGCGTACCCGAGCGCCTGGGCGTCGGCAAGCACGGCCTCGAAGCTCAGCCCTTCGTTACGCATGCGGGTCAGAATGTAGTTACAGGTCCCGTTCAACAAGCCGTGAACGGAGTTCACCCAGTCGCTGGTGAGCGAGTCTCGCAGAGTTCTGATGATCGGGATCCCTCCGCCCACCGACGCCTCAAACGCGAGATCAACCCCATTCTGCGAAGCGCGCTTCAGCAGCGCCGGGCCGTGTTTGGCGAGCAGCAGTTTGTTGGCGGAGACCACGCTCTTGCCGCCATCGATCGCTCGCTCGAGGTAGCCCTTGGCGGGATGCTCGCCGCCGAGAACTTCAGCGACGATATCCACACTGCCGTCAGCGAAGACCCGTTCAGGATCCGTCGTGACCCAGCCGGGCTGGCACTCTGGCACTCGCACCTTGTTCACGTCACGCACCAGCACATGCGCGATCTCCAGCTCGGCACCCACCCGAATCGCGAGATGCTCAGCGTTGTCTCGGAGGAGCCTAATGACGCCCCCTCCGACGGTCCCACAGCCAAGTAGCGCGATCCTGACCTTCTGCTTGCTCACGTTCGCGCCCATAGCATGGCTCCCGGCGCTTGCTCACTGCCTCCGCTGGAGATCTGCCCGCGGTTCGCCGGCCCACGGTTCATTTGGTGTCCGGAGCTGGCGCCAGGACGGACGAGTGGCTCTGACTGATCCGGTAGAGCCACTCTGGCCGCGGCCGTACCCGTACGCGAAGGGTCCTGCGCGGCGCATTCTGCAGCTCTCCCTCCCAGGTTCGGATCTGGGGTACGACCGCGTTGCTGGCCACGTGAATCGGCATCCCGCTGAGCGGATCGCTCTCGTAAACATAGAACGAGTGGTAGTGGGGTGAGACGGGGTCGTCCTCCCGCATCCCGTAAATGACGACGATATCGCCGGGTTGAAAGTCGCGCTTTCGTTCAGCCAGCTTTGCGAAGAATGTTTCTCGCCTTCGCAGCGGTACCCGCTCCTCCTCTGGAAGGTCGAGCACCTCAAACCAGTCGGGGTGGTTTCGAGCGAAGCTCACAAACGCCTGTACTCGTCGCTGATGACCAATCTCTTGTGCACTGAGTAAGAACCCGCCGGTAGATTTTCCCGGGGCTTCACCCCGGGGGCGCCACCAACTACCTGAGGCCCGCTCGATCGTGTCGTAGATGAAGTCAATACACACCTGAGGCGGAATCGCCCGGCCCCGATGATCGAACACCGGGTAACGATCGCCATTGAACAAGAAGCTCGCCCATCCGCGCGTGTAGGCCCGGGTCCACGCTTCGCGAAGTTTGCCATCCTGTTGGCCTTCTTCCGTACGCGGTTCGTCGAACATCGCGCGTTCCAGGATCTGTTCCCTGATCGCGGCCTGAAGTCGCGAGACCCCCGCGAGCTCGGCTCGACGCCGCGCCCGAAACTGGCGTAGCAGCTCGTGCTCTTCAGGTACCACCGCCTCGCACTTGAGGCTCACACGCACTTCCGCCGCCTCCAGCAGGCTCAAAACCCGAAGCTCTCCGTAGTGGAGTTCTGCGACCAGCTGCTGAGCGCCCAGGTGCCGTAGACTCAGGGCGTCGAACCCGAGTTCCTTTCTGAGCGCCCTCGCGTCGCGGTGCAGCGGCGCGGCTCCCTGCGGTAAGCCTGCGTTCTCGCCGAGCGGCCCCACCCTATCTAAGAAGAGCAGGCTCGCTCTCTGCCCCGCTTCCACTCCGTTGACGTACACGTAGTGACGATCTTTGCCGGCACGAACCTGTGCGAGTTCGAGCGCTTCGTCACCACGCTGCAACCAGAGCCGCGGAGCATCGAAGAGGTGCTCCAGCTTCAAGACGTACGTCATGCCGAACGCCAGACTCGGGCTCTCCGTATAGAGATACCCCTGTGACAGCAGGACTTCGCGAGCCAGTTCACGACTCTTGAGCAGAGTTGGCAACAGGGCGTAGAGGGTGACCGATGCCGAGTCTTTACCCGCGAGCTGCGCGCGGAGCCTTAGGGCAACCGGGTCTTCGGTCGCGGCCTGCTTAGGTGCGCTCAGCCAAAAGACCGGGGCGGCCTTCGCCCGAGCCAGGAGCTCCTCGCGGCGCCGAGCAAACCCGGGTGCGCCCGGCAGGGGTGCCGCACGCTCCGCGCGCCCGATTTGGTCCAAACAGTCCTCGCGAGCGAACTGGAGGGCGGAGAGCTTCCCGGGTTCCCTCGCCCCATTTGCCCCACTCGCCCCAGTGGGCAAGGGGTGAGCAGTCCCCGCTTGCGCAGCCTCGGCGCTGAACTGCCCACCGAGCGCGGCGCCCGAACCAACGGTCTCAGCCTCATCGCAGCAGACGGCGCTGCACCCCACGAGGCAGCCCGCCGCCGCGTACCACTGCCAGCGGCGGGCTAGCGGTCGGCGCTCGCTGGCCATCGGGGACGCAGCGTCCGAGCCTGCAGCAACGGCAAAGTGGCAGGCAATTCCAATCCTCGCTCAGACTCTAGTTGGTTTGGGTACGGGCGGCCTCTTTGGCTGCCACCTGATCTAGGTACTCTTGGCTAGGCTGGGGCACGCTCTCGAGCGCAGCCTTTAGCACCTCATCCAGGTGAGTCACAGGCACGAACTCAAGCTCACTGCGGATTTCTTTGGGAATGTCCTCAAGATCGGCGCGGTTCCGCTCGGGGAAAATAATCCGCCTAATCCCGGCACGATGCGCGGCGAGCGCCTTCTCCTTGAAGCCACCAATCGGTAACACCCGGCCGCGCAGGGAAATTTCCCCGGTCATCGCGACGTCGTGGCGCACGCGAATGCCCGAAAGCAGAGAGACCAGCGCCGTCAGCATCGTGATGCCCGCGCTAGGCCCGTCCTTGGGCATCGCGCCAGCGGGGATGTGGATGTGCACGTCACTCTTCTCGAGGAAGTCCTTGGGGATGCCATATTTTTCGGCGTTGCTGCGCACATGACTCAGCGCGGCGTGGGCGCTCTCTTTCATGACGTCGCCCAACTGCCCGGTGAGCTGAAGCTTGCCACTGCCAAACATGCGGGTCGCTTCGATGAACAGGATCTCGCCGCCGGCGCTGGTCCACGCGAGACCGGTGCACACGCCGGTCTCTTCCGTGCGCTCCGCAACTTCGCTCGTGTACTTTACGGGCCCGAGATATTCGCGCAGATCTTCTTCGGTCTTAACGACCCGCTTCGTCATGTCGCCTTCGGCGACCTTCACGGCGACGCCTCGGATGACCGACGCCACCTGGCGCTCTAGCGAGCGCACCCCCGCCTCCCGGGTGTAGTGCTCGATAATTTCTTCAATCGCTTCATCGGTCATGACCACCAGCTCCTCCGTGAGGCCGTGCTCCTCGAGCTGCTTCGGGATCAAGTGCTGGCGCGCGATAGCGAGCTTCTCCCGCCGGGTGTAGCCAGGCAGATCGAGAATTTCCATGCGGTCCCGCAGGGGGGGCGGAATGGGGTCGGCGATGTTGGCTGTCGCGACAAACATGACCTTGGAGAGATCGTAGGGGATCTCCAGGTAGTGGTCAGCGAATGTGTTGTTTTGCTCGGGATCCAATACTTCCAGCAGCGCTGCGCTGGGATCTCCACGGAAGTCGTGACCTATCTTATCGACCTCGTCCATCATGAACACGGGGTTGATGGTCCCGGACTTCTTCATCCCCTGGATAATCTGCCCGGGCAGGGCGCCAACATAGGTACGCCGGTGGCCACGAATAGCGGCTTCGTCGTGCACGCCACCCAGAGAAACCCGCACAAACTTGCGACCCAATGCGCGCGCGATACTCTTACCCAAAGACGTCTTACCGACGCCGGGCGGCCCGAGCAGACACAGGATCGGTCCGCGCTTATCCTTTTTCAATTTACGCACGGCCAGGTACTCAACGATACGCTTCTTGACCTTCTCGAGGCCGTAGTGATCCTCATCGAGGACCTTGCGGACCTCGGCGATTTCCATGTTATCCTCTGTTGAGTGCGACCACGGCAGGTCCAGGATCCAATCCAGGTAGGTCCGAACAACGGTGTACTCGGCGCTCCCCACCTGCATCGAGCGCAAACGCTTGAGCTGCTTACGCGCCACGTCGTTCGCTTCTGTTGGAAAGTCCGCCTTGGCGATGCGCTCTTCTAGGCCATCGAGATCGCCCTGATCGCCTTCGTCTTCGCCCAGCTCTTCTTTGATCGCCTTGAGTTGCTGGCGCAGTACATACTCGCGCTGGTTCTTGCCCATCTCTTCTTTGATTTGGGAGTTGATCCGCTCGCGCATCTTGAGAACCTCGAGCTGACGGGTGAGCAACCTCAGCACCTTGCGGATGCGCTCTTTGACGTCCACGGTCTCAATCAGCTGCGCCTTATCTTCAACGGGAGCGTCCAGGTTCGCCGCGACCAAGTCGGCCAACGCGCCCGGCGCTTGAATCGAATCGATCAGCGAAGCGGCTTCGCGAGGGAGCTCCGGCATGAGCTGGATCACCTGCTTGGCGACATCGCGCAGGCTCATCGCGAGCGCCTCGGCTTCGACGTCTTCCAGGGGCGGTGACTCGATCCGCGCGATGCGCGCCTTCATATAGGGCTCCTCCTGGATCGCCTCCACGAAGCGAATGCGGGTGAGACCTTGGAGGATCAACGAATAGTTACCCGAGCTGTGCTTGAGGGCCTTGAGCACCCGCGCGGCGCATCCCACAGGGTAAAGGTCTTGGGTTCCCGGTTCGTCGGTGCTGGGATCCCGCTGGGCGAAGATCGCGATCACGGGCGACGAGAGGTCATGTATGTCTTCGACCAGCGCGACCGACTTCTCCCGGCCCACATCGAACGGCGCGACCGCCCCAGGAAACAGGACTGCATTGCGGATAGGCAGTACCGGGAGCTCGTCGCTGAACCGCAATTCGTCGTCCGAGAGAGGCGCTACACTTGTCGGCGTCGTCTTTTTGCTGTCGCTCATATTGCGCGTTGTTCATGCGACGAGATTCGGGGCTTTGCAAGCTTGGCGAAAAGAGCGGGTTGACCCTCGGATCCGCCGTGTTACACCGCGGTCAGTCGGGTGAGTCCGCGAGGGAAGGCTGGATAACGGGTGGAAAAACGGGTCAAGACCGCCTTCTTCGGAACGCCAGACATCGCTGTTCCAGCGCTGAAAGCGCTTGTTGAGACAACAGACGTGCGGGGGGTCGTTTGCCAGCCCGACCGCCCCGCAGGGAGAGGACTCCAGTTGAGCGCGTGCGCCGTGAAGCTCGCGGCCCTTGAGCTCGGCCTGGAGGTTCACCAGCCGGTCAAAGTCAAGACGGGCAATCTGGACGAGTGGCTGCGCGCTCACGAGGTCGAAGCCGCGCTGGTGATTGCTTATGGAAGAATCTTGCCTCCAGCCGTGCTTGAGGTGCCACGCTTTGGCTGCATCAATTTGCACGCGTCACTCCTACCCAAATATCGCGGGGCCGCGCCGATCAACTGGGTGCTCATCAACGGTGAGACGGAGACCGGGATCTCACTGATGCGCATGGATGAGGGCCTTGACACCGGGCCCGTCTTCTCGCAGCACCGCCTCAGCCTGACGCCTCAGCCCAACGCGGGCGAGCTCGCGCGACGCATGAGCGCGCTGGCTGCGGAGATCGTGCGCTTGGACCTACCCAAAGTTTTTGCCGGGCTGGAGCCCATTCCGCAAGATCCAGGTCTTGCGACCCACGCGCCGCCGCTTCACGGCCCCGACTGTCAGCTCGATTTCACCCAGTCGAGCTCGGCTCTGGTGAACCGGATCCTAGGGCTTTCGCCAAGACCGGGGGCGTTCACGACCCTCGGCGCTAAGCGCCTGAAGATCCTGAACGCGGAAACGACTGAATTCACCGACCACGGCGCCGAACCCGGCGAGATCGTGCGCGCCGAGCGCGACTGCATCCTAGTCAAGAGTGGAGATGGCTTAGTGCGGATCGTGGAGGCGCAGCTCGAGGGTCGAAAGGCTCTAGGCGCCGGTGATCTGGTCCAGGGTCGCGCGGTGTCGCGCGGCCAGCGACTCGGTGCCTAGACCGTACCTGTTACCCAATGGACGCCGCAGCACTTATCAAAGAAATGGAGCAGGAGTTTCCAGCTTTCCGAATCGTCTATAAGCGCCAGAGCGCCTTCTCGGCGCTCCTGGATCGCTTGCTGCGCCTCATCACCCTGGGCGGTCAGGACCGCTTCTTGACAGAGTACTACACGGTGATCGGCGAGACGCTCTACGTCCCCGACAGCTGGGATACGCTCCCAGACGTCGATCGACGAATCCTCCTGCGGCACGAGCGAGTCCATCTGCGTCAGAAACGGCGCTACACGTTCTTGGGAATGGCTTTTCTCTATCTGATCCCCTGGTTTCCCCTGGGCCTCGCGTACGGACGCGCGCGCCTAGAGTGGGAGGCCTACGCGGAGACCCTATTGGCCACCGCTGAGCTCAAGGGCCTCGAGGCCGCTCAGTCCCACGCGCTGCGCGACCACATCGTCGGGCGGTTCATCGGGCCGGACTACGGCTGGATGTGGCCGTTTCGAAGCGCGGTCGAGCGCTGGTGGCGGGCCACTTTGCAGGACATTGAGCGACTCCACCCCACAGCTTCAGACAGGGCCCGGTCAGCATCGGCCAACCAACCAGAGTGAAACACCCCTCAAAACTTGTTCGCCCGGGGGTGCCAATGATGTGAAGCTCACTACGGTCGAAGTTATTGCCCCCATGAAATTCGCTAGCGACATCAAAAGTCGGCTAAAACAGCCCAAAGGGCAGGCTGCAGATTGTGCTACCTGCCCGCGAGCGCTCGCATCACGGTCCGCTCCCCCCTCCAGTAAGATCCCCGCCTTGTGAGATCCCCTTGAAGGGTACCGCGTAAGCGAATGACGTTTTAACCACGCACCACCGAAACCGGAATTCTAAATCGTGAAGATCTCTTGTCCCTCCTGCTCAGCCAAGTACTCCATCGCAGATGAAAAGGTTCAGGAACGGCTGGCCAAGATTCGCTGCCGCAAGTGCGGAACCACGATAGTGATCGACGGCAAGGTGAGTCCGCCGACCGTGCAGGCAGCCGACGCCACCAAGTCGGAAGAGGGCGAGACCGATCAGGTCGAAGAGGGGCCGACGGCGGACCAGTACACGGTCGACATCGCCGACAACGACCAGCGCAATATGTCAGTCGCCGAAATCGTCGCCGCGTACAAGGACGGGACTTTGGCTGCCGACACCTACGTCTGGAAAGACGGAATGCCGGACTGGGTGCCAGTCGCAGAGGTCCCCGAGATCAATGAAGCTTTGGCGCAAAGCCCGGCGGTAAAGGCAGCGCCAGCGGTCGGCGATGATGAGCCAACGGTGGCTATGGGCAGCGCGGGTTTCGACTTAGGCTTCGCTGCGGCGGCGGCTCCCAATGTCGCGCCGAAGGTTGAGCCAGAGCCGCGAGCTGCGGCACGAGCCGCCGCGGGCCGCGCCGGGGCTGCGGATCTCTTCGGCAGCATCGACACTGTTGGAAGTGAACAGGATGTGATGACCAGCGCCCTCGGCGCATCGCGCAGTGATGACGTGACCGTCGCCACTGGAGCCCGAAACGAGTCGTCCGTGCTCTTTTCGCTGAGCGCTCTGACGAGTTCAGAAAACAAGAACAGTGGGGCCTCGTCGAAGGTCACGGAGGACTCAGGCTTGATCGATCTTGCCTCACTGACCGCCGGTGCTTCCGTGAGCGGCGGAGGCGGGTTTGGTGCCCTTGACCTAGGGTCCGCACCGCTTGGCGCCCCGCTCGGGGGTTCGCCGCTCGGGGGAGCGCCCTTCGGAGCTTCGCCTCTCGGCGGCGCGGGTGTCGCCGCGGTCGCGCCGCTCGGCTTGGAGCACCCAACGGCTCAGGGCAGCAACAAGTCCGGTATGTTCATCGGCCTCGGCATCGCCGTAGCGGCTATCGTCCTAGGCGGCATCTTTCTCCTGAAGGACCCCGCGCCGGCGACCCCCACGGTCACGACCGTTGTGGTCACTGCTTCCGCCCCCGCAGAGGCTATCACTGACCCGGCGACGGATTCCCCCGCAGAGAAGACGCTGAAGCAAAAGAAAGCCGAACAAGCTGAGGCCACTCAGAAGGCAGCGGAGGCCACCGAGCCTCAGTCGCCGACTTCATCCAAGCCGAAGTCCGGCTGGAGACCCAAGAAGCCCGCACCTACCCCGTCCAAGCCGGCGCCGACCCCCGCAGAGTCTAAGAAGCCTGAGCCCTCCTCGGAAAAGCCCAAGACCAGCAAGCCGAAGTGCAACTGCAAGCCCAACGACTTGATGTGCGCGATGAAGTGCAGCACCAAGTAAGGTGCAGCTTCTAACGCAGCCCGCCGCCTACTTTTAGGTACGTGGCGGGTACCGAGAGGCTTACGCGGCCACGTGGCGCCAGGGCCTCATATACGACCCCGCGGCTATCGGAAAGTCCGAGTCTCACTAGTCCGTTAGGAAGCACGAGTGCGAATGGCGCCTGGGGCTCTGGAGCGATCGCGCCCGGCGGAACCACAAAGACGGTGAGCGGGCGGTGCCCTGAAGGCGGCGAATCCGGTGGCGAAGGCGCGCAAGCTGAGGCCACCGCGCCGATCACCTCCTGCTCGCGACACCGCTCCAGGGCTTGAGCGTCCTGGTCTGGTTGCGCGCTTGGGGCGCGCCGCAACAGCTGCGCCGCGCGACCCCGAACCAGCGCTTCAGGGTCACGCGCGAGTAGCCAGCGCTCAGTGCCCGAGACACAGCGCGCTTCGAGTAGGCCCAACCCCGCAAGCGCGTTCGCACGGACATAAGCCCCCGAGTGCTCAAGCGACGCGCACAACGAGCTAATAACCTCGGGCCGTGAAGGCAACAGCCGTTGGGCTAGCTGAGCCAGGGCTGCCGCGCCGTTCGCTGCGACCGCTGCGTCCTGATCACCAAGAGCCCCCTGGAGCGCCGAAAGATCCGTACTCCGGGCTACGAACCCGAGGCTCCACACAGCGTTCGCGCGAACGCTAGCGTCTGGATCGGCCGTGGCCCGTTTCAGAGACTCCGCTTGGTCACCGTGAGTCTTGAGAGCCTCGGCGACTTTAGCTCGCGTGGAGGCGCCAGCACCCTCGGAAAAGCTCGCGAGCGCGAGTCCAGTCCCAGCGCTCGGCATGCCCCCGGCAGCCTCGATGAGCGCATCCCGGAGGGGTCCAGCAGACGCCCGCGCTAAACGGAGCGTTCTCACCAGCAGCGTGGGGTCTTTTGACCTCGAGAGCGGACCCAGTAGCGCTAAGGCCAGCGATGCCCGATCCGCGTCGCTCTCGCTCTCCAGACTCACGAGGAGCGGCTGGGCCAGGTGGGCGCCGCCCGCGCGCCGGAGCGAAATCGCGGCTTCCTGTCGGACGCGGGGATGCTCATCGCGCAGAGCGTCGAGCAGTCGTCGCTCAACCAGAGCGAGGGCCGAGACGCCGCTTTCGTAGTAGCTGGCCTTGGAAGCCCCAGCGCCACCAGTGTGGTGTGGGTCGCGTGAAGTTTCGTCGGCACCCATCGAGGTCGCTTCAATCGCTCCCAAGGCCCGGAGCGCCGCTATCCGGAGCGGCAACGGGGTTTCGGGCGACGCATAGCGCGCGAGGATGGGCCCCGCGCGCACCGACCCAGTCTCCCCCAGGAGGTCGACCATCGCAATCCGTTCGTCCAAGCTCCGACCCTCCCGTCCAAGCGCCTCGGCGATGGGTTCGACCGCTCGTCCGTCTGGCTGCTCAGGATCCAACAGCGCAATAACCGCTCGCACGGCGGCCGCACGCAGAGCGACGTCATCGCTATTCAGAGCTGCCAACGCCATGGGTAGCGCCCTCGGATCTCCAATCTGACTCAGCGCCTGAAGGGCTACTGATGGGCTCAGCAACCGGCTCTGCCACGCCCCAATCACCCACCCAAACGCTCGGTCGTCTCCGCTCCCCGCTAGCCCGAGCGCGCATCCATCCGCACGTCGTTGGCTGGGCTGTCCGGACAGACACCCTCCTAGCTGGGCCGCGGCGCCCGACGCTGCCCGCTCCAAGACTCGCGCGGCTGCGGTGGCTAGCTCCTGGCGCTCCGAGTCGAGTGCCTCGATCACTCGACCGATCGCCTCCGGAGTCTTGTGTTTGCTCAGGCTCGCCAGCGCAGCCACTCGGACGTCAATATCAGGGTCGGAGTCGACTACCGAGCGCAACGCTTGGGTCGCTTCTGGGGCAGGCACACGGCCAAGCGACATGACAGCCCCAAGACGCACCTTCGGGTCGCTGTCACGCAGCGCCGAGACGAGACCGGCGACTACGCGCGAGCCCCCCAAAGCACCGAGCGCTCGGACCGCACGCTGCCGAACTGAGGAGCGGTTGTCCTGGCTCTTGCCGACCAAAGGCAACACGCTGCGAGGGTCCGCGATGCGCGCAAGCGCCTCAATCACCGCGACCTGCACCTGCGGACTACTGTCGTCGAGACACGCCACCAGCGCTAGAGTGGCTTCGGGCGCCCGAAGCTCTCCCAGCGCTCGAGCGGCAGCCAGTCGCACCTCCACCTCCGGATCAGACAAGGCCCTTCCCAGACCGGTAACGGCGTCCGCTTCCGCGCCAAGAGCGCCCAAGACTTGCGCGGCCGTCCGGCGAACATCTGGCTCTGGATCGCTCAGCCAGCCCACTACAAGACGAGCAGCCGCATCATAACGAACTGTAATCGCCGCACGTCCTGCGATGACCCGTACCTGCGCGTCTGAGTCCGAGAGCGCTCCACTGAGCAGCCTGCGCTGCGCGCTGGCAGGCAACGCGCTCAGGCGCTGTGCTGCGGCTCTGCGCACCGCAGTATCCTCCGATGAGAGCTCTCTTTCGACTTGCTCAATCGCATTGGGCCAGACCCCCGCGCGGACCTCGGGAAGCTGAAGCCCTGGTGTCCCCACCAGACTGCTAAGAACAAGCCAGCTGCCAAGAGCCCTCGATGCGATGACCCCGACGCGAAGCCGCAAGGCACTGCCCAATCGCGATGTCGTCAACACCAACCCCTCCCCGCGAACGGACCTTCGAGACACGCCCCAGAGCGTAGCAGCCAAGCCCAGCGAGAAACAGTTCTGCTTCTCAGGTCAGCCCGGACTGCCTTCGAGTGATCCAGTGAACGCCCAGCAACCCTGTCGATAGCAGCGCCCACACCCACGCGGGCAGCAAAGGTGACGCGTGTCGCTCAGCCGTGACCTCGGTGACCTCAGGCAGGGGCAAAAACTTCACCTGATCCAGGTTCACAGAAGTCCCGTTGGTGGCCTCCGCGATAGCCGCGAGACGGGCGTTGTCTGGGCGAGAATCAGACCAGGCTTCACCTCCTCGCTCGCAGCCGAAATCGTGCCTTGTCGCGGGAGCCGCGCCAACGACAACCCGCGCCGCGTAGCCTCCAGCTTCCAGCTTGTCGAGGGTGACCTCAGCTGAGCTACTCCGCGTGTCTTTGATTGCGCGTGCGATCGGGGGTCTCTTGGTCGCCCCCAAGCTCTCAAGCGTGAGCGTAATGTCGCCGATCATCCCGGGCAAGCGGTGCACTCGGAGCGTGACGGGTTCACCCGCGATGCACTCCCCGACGAGCTCAACCCGGGCCGCTTCGTAGCGCGGGTCGCGCATCAGCCACCCGAGCAAGCCGTCCCAAAGCGCCCCGTAGGCGCGGCCCGACGCCTGACTCGCCAATTCACCGAAAGCGAGCCGGTGTGTCGAATCCACCCCCAAAGCAATCGAGCGGCCGTCACCGGCTTCGCCCAAGGCGAGAACCGGCATCGCCTGGGCACCCACGGATAACGTCGGGTGTTCAAGCAGAGCGATGGCTCCGGGCCTCGCAGCACCGAGCATGTTCGCGCCGAACATCTCAGGCAGCTGCCCGCCGAGCAATGAGCGGAGCTTGGCCGTCACTGGCGCCGCACGACCCGCCTCGGTGAACGAGGGAACGAACGCGGTGGGGTCCGTCGGCTTGCCGCGCCGCGGCTGCTCCACAGGCAAGATGGAGTCGAGGGGCGTCCCGGCATAGTTTCCACCGGCAAAAGACGAGGGTCCGCCGACCATGATCAACCCGCCACCTTTCTTGACGTAGCTTTCCAAACCCACCAGGTAGCGGCTGAGCTTGTAGCGGACGGCGTCGATATCCTGCAGGATCACGGCGTCGAAGCTCGGTAAGTGCTCGGTAAACAGCTCGTCGACCGGGAACCGGATCAGCGCCAGGTCACGTTCACCCGCGCCAGGGTCGTCGGTTTCTCCGCGCAGGATGAAGAAAGCCACGACGTCAACCGACTCGTCGCTCTTCAGCCATAGTCGGAGTGCTCGGACGTCATAGGTGGGGCGACCCGCGAGGTGCAGCAACCGAATCCGTTCTTTCGCGACGGAAAAGGTCAAATACCGCACGTTGTTGTCAGCGATAGTGTCCCCGTCGGGCGTGTCGATGCTCACCTCAATCACGCGTGAGCCGGCCCGATCGAGGGTAATCTCCATCTCGACTTCGCCTCGGCCGGACTCCGCATTGGCAGCCCCTGAAGCGAGCTCGAGAGGCCGCTCGCCGAGCAGCAGTTCACGGATCCGGATGGGCACGCGCTTGCAGTCCAGATCCGGTGAGCAGCCCACTTCGACAGTGATCGCTAGCTTCTGATGAGCGACGGCAGCCCCGGCGGCCCTGACCGAACGAATACTCGCGTCCCGCGGCGCATTCTCAACAAGTGAGACGGTGTGTATCGGGACGTCAAGTCCAGCGAAGGCTTGCTTCAAACTCTCGGCGCTGGGCGCCTCATCGGGACGGGTCAGGCGGCCGTCACTCACGACAACTAGCGCTTGCGGCCGTTCGCCGGGTGCTTGCGCGAGGTGCTCGACGGCAGACACCAAATCGCTTGAGCTCGTCCGACGGCTCCCCTGCTTGTTGAGCGCCCGCGGCTCACCCTCACCAAACCCGAGCACGCTGAGGCGAGCGTCTGCGTAGTGGCTGCGCAGCACCTGCACCGCGTTTTCAGCCAGCTCACTGCGCGTCGTGTTGTCCGCCGGCAAGTCGAGCCGCCGAGATTGATCGACCAGCAGGACGATGCGTGGCCCCAGCTTATTGGTCTTCGCTGTGACCACGACGGGACGAAACAGCGCCAAGCCAAGAGCGAGGGTGGAGAGCACCCCAGTCACGAAGACCCAGCGATTGCGGGTCTCGTTGCGGCGCAGCTCCAGCACCAGCAGGGCCAAGCTGATAAGCAGCAGGGCACAAGCACCGGCGACCGCAGCAATGCCCAAGTCTTCGGTCAACGCAAAGGACGTTTCCGTCATCGGTACCTGGACCCTGAACTCAAGGCTGGCGCCCTCTCCGCCGCATCAGTTCTTCCGCGTGAACCTGATCGTCCTTGTAGTCGGAGCACAAGACGTACATCGCAATGTTCACCGCCAAACGCAGCGCCTGCTGGCGCGCCAGGGGATCTGGATCGTCCATGGGGAATGTCCATTCGTCGGCCGCGCCCCGGGCGAGAGCCCCCAATAGATCATGAGAAGAGAACAGCACCTGAAGTTGTCGTCCCCGCACCATTCCTTCAAGCTCAGCCGGGCCGCTCACGCGTCCTACGGGGCGCTCCACCAGGTAGTAAGACTTGTACACGACGTGCGTCGTCGGCAGTTTCACGACAGGAATTTCCGGTAGGACCCGTTGCAGCTCCCTGCGGGCAGCTCGTCCGAACACCCCTGAGACCGGGTCGCTGTCGTCAACAAACAGGACGCCCCCAAGCTGAAAGTATTCCCGCAACCGGCGGAGCTCAGTGCCCAACAATTGCCCCACGTCGCGACTGCCCGCCCAAACACAGAATGGCTCATCCAAGAGCGCGGGCTCGTCCGCGCTCACCGAAGAGGTGACCAAGCGTCCGGGCGCGCTCGTGCGTCGCACCAATTCCCACGCCCAGCGTCCAAGCGCCGATTCGCGCGCAGCAGCCAATGGCTCCGCGCCCGAGGTCTTGAGCCAACGAGCATGGAACGCCCCCTGTTGACCAAACGCCTGTGCGCGGCCGGCGGCAAGCAGCAGCCCCAGTGGCAAGAACCAATCGCGTCGCCTCATTCGAAATCTTGGACCTTCCATTGCCCGTCTTCGCGGCGGAGCTCAACTCGGTGCCCGCCGGGGACGGTCACGACTACTTGATCAGCGTTCGTCTGGAGCGGCAGCGCCGTCGGTTCCTTCAGTCCATCCGACAAGCTGCGCAGCATGTCTTCCAGCTCATCCCGCGATTGTTTGGTCAAGACGCGCGACAACGCCGAGTAGCTGCGCCGCGAAAGTGCGCTCCGCAGCTCAAGCATCACCTGTTCCGGAGTGTTCGCCCCACCCGGCAACACGCCCGCCGCCCGAACTCGGAACGCGCCGTCTTCGAGACTGAGTACCGCTTGTTCGCCGTCGTGAAAACGCACGGTTCCTTCAGCGCGAATTTCGCTCTCCGCGGCCGCAAACTGGTGAGCGCGCGCGAGTAGTTCCGGTTTCGAGGCGCGGAGCAGCGCCTGCACCTCGCCCGGGCTGAGCGCGCTCCGACCCTCAGCATTGAGTAATGCGTAGAGTGTTTCCGCGTCTCCGGCTTGGATGGCTTGAGCGTACGCTTGAGCGGTCGCGCGTGGGTCAGCAATCACTTTTTGGGCGCACCCCAACACAGAAACGGCGCCACCCAAGCTGCTCAGCACGAGCAGCGCGATTCGCACCCAACCCGAGATTCGCAAGCCCATGCGTGACGAAGAGCTAGCGAATACCCGCTGCTTTGGCTACCTTTTCCCGCCAATGTCGCAGAACCGAACCTGGCCGCTACCGGGCCTGTGGGCCGCTGGTGCGGTGTTGTTACTCAGCTCCTGCGGGACCAGACCCGCGAGTTCGCCCAACCCTACTCAACCCCTAGATGAGCGGCGTGCTCGGGACCTCATTGCGCGCGCGCTACGCGATGAGGCAGCGGAACCCGAACTGGGTCGCAGTATCTCCGTCGGTCGCGGCCTGTCGCTCGCCGTCGACATCGGTGTGGCAGGAAAGACGCTCGGGATCGCGTACGTCACTGAAAGTGAACGGGCAAACCTCGGTGCACTCATTCCGGCGCACGACGTGGGAAGCCAAGCGCTCCGCGTGGTCCGTGACCAGGAGGATTCGGAAACAGTCATCTTGCTGCTGCACGACACGGCGTATCTCGCGGACGACCAAGCGGGTAGTGACCACGAAGTGACGGGCGTGATGGCGGCGCGCAAGCTTCAGCGGGACGTCAAAGACTTCCTCGTACAAGCCCGCGCCCAACGGTGGCGGTGATGACGACCGAAACCCAGCACGCGCCCGTACGGCTCGCTCGGCGCTGTATTATCGGGGGAGCGGTCCTCGGTCCCGGAGGGATCGCACTCGCGCTCCTCGGGCATCCTGCAGTCGGAGCCTGGCTCGTGGTCGCTTCGGGCCTAGTGGGGATTTTTGGTCTTCACAAGCTGGGTCGCAGCGGCCGCGACGCCTCTAGCTGAGCGCTCAGATCTCACTGCGCAGCACAGCAACCATCACGTCGTCGCCAAGCACAGGCGTTCGCTTCGCCGCCAGACCAAACTCCCGACCCGCGATCTCGAGCTGAGCCCGAAACACCGCCTCCCCAGCTGTATTGGCGAGCGGGTCCAGCTTCACTATTTCGTCGGCGTTGATCTGCGGAGCCTCTCGGCGCCCGAACGCCTGGTTACCCACAATCACGAAAACATAGACCAGCGGCTTTTTGCCCACTTCCTCTTCGTACAAGCGACCGTCGAGCGCCACATGCAGCCGCCTGGCGTAGAGCGCCCAGGACCAACCCGTGACGTAGTGCCCGACCGTCCTTCCCTGATGTTTCACCGCTGCAGAGGCCGCCCACTGACCATCAGGTTTACCCTCCACTCCTCGCAGCTCGTGCAGCGTGCCAGTGGTCTCTGCGTAGCCGCTTGAGGACGCGACTTTGAGACCTGGAAAAGCCTCGAACAGCTTCTTTCCGACCACCGTGTCCTGCTCCTGATCGCTTCGGAGCGCAGTCCCATCCAGCAACGTCACTGCAAAGAACGTGGACTTCGCGATCCGCAGGTCCTGCACCTTGCCCCTTGCCCGCTCAAGCGCAACCTGTGAGGCCTGCGGATCGTCCTGTGGGTTCTTTCCCTCCTCCCAGAGCAACTCCAGGTGTGCGGTGCCCAGCGGCAATCCTGCTCGAACCTCCGCGACGTCTTGAGGGGTCAGCCGAGCCAGATACTCCACATGTGCCTCGGCTCGCTGCTCACTGAGTGCTGCCTTGTTGGTGCAGCCGGTAACTCCAAGCGCGAGGACCACGAACGCGGTGCCCCTAATCGCTCCGACCCGCTTGCGCAGTGCAGACCAAGCGGGACTCGTCGCTGTGCAGTGAAACAACATTACTTAAGCCTCGGCTTACTTGGACGCCGGCCCACGAGCGTCCTTGGCGAGTTCGAGCACTTCAGGCACGTGCCCGGCGACCCTAACCTGACGCCACACTCGCTGAATCCTCCCCGCCGCATCCACCAAGAAAGTGGCCCGCTCGATTCCCATGTATTCGCGACCATAGTTGTTCTTCAGCTTCCAGACCCCGAGTGCCTGACTCAAAACATTATGCGTGTCGGAGAGCAACGTGAACTCAAGGCCGTACTTCGCTCGGAACTTCTTGTGCGATGCGGGCTTGTCCGGACTGACCCCAATCACTCGCACCCCTGCCGCGGAGAATGCGGGTTGCTCATCTTTGAACCCGCACGCCTCCTTGGTGCACCCGGGAGTATCGTCCTTCGGGTAGAAGTAGAGCACGAAAGGCTGCCCCACCAAGTCGGCGGACTTGACGATCCGTCCATCCTGATCCGGCAGTTCGAACACCGGCAGCTTGTCGCCCCTAGAAACCCCCAGCGGTAGCTCGGTCTGTACAGGTAACCGTGGAACAGCTTCCCCTTGGGGAGGCGTCGCTTTCTTCCTGCGGGACGCGACGGCCGTGTGCGTCGTTGCCACAGCAGCGGGGCTGCCTTCGTCGACTGGCACGGGCGCTGCGGCTGGCTTCTTCCGACGGGCCGCGGACTTCTTGGCCCCCTCGAAGGCTAGCTCCTTCGCGACAGGCTGCTCTTTAGCAGGCTGTTCCACGGCGACCGTCTTTGCAGCCCGTTTCGCGGAGGGTTGCTTCGCGACAGGCTGCTCCACGGCGACCGTCTTCTTTGCAGCCGTCTTCTTTGCAGCCGTCTTCTTTGCAGCCGTCTTCTTTGCAGCCGTCTTCTTTGCAGCCGTCTTCTTTGCAGCCGTCTTCTTTGCAGCCGTCTTCTTTGCTGCC
>JBDKJZ010000035.1:0-19331 GCA_039796375.1 Pseudomonadota bacterium | reverse complement strand
CGAAATAACGACCCAAAAGATGGGCGGCTTGTGTCGCCTGGTCTTCATCGTTGGCTGTACCGAAACCGAAAAGGACCAAGGCGGTAGGCGCGGCAATCAGTGTGAAGCCGATCCAACGCGCAAACCAAACTCTGCGGTGTACAGCAACAATCAAGGCGAAACCTGCAAAAGCAAAAGCGAGGTGCACAGCTACGCGAATGGCGACGCTGATCGGATTCTGCTTTGCCAGTTGAACCAATCCACCATCCCTGGCTGCCAGGAAAGCTCCAAGCAGGGGGAGCACTGCCCAGCCGGCGAGAACGAGCTGCAGCAACCAAACTGCAATCGGACGTCTTACCGCTTCAATCGGCTGGACTTGAACATCAGCGTTCGGCGCGTCATACGGGTTGGTCTGCATACTATTGAGCGTACGTGGTTTCCGTCGATGGCCTGCGCACTTGATTCCCCGCCATGAGGACCAACCGCAAATTGTCCTGCACCCGATACTAGCCTTCCGCTCTGGCGTCTACGGACCTCGCGTTCCGCCCAAGTACCTCGCGGGTGAAGGCAGTTCAGCGGCGACGCAGTTCCCGGAATCTTGCAGCGAAGGCGGGGCGCCACCGCTGCTTGGTGATGACTTCCGTAAGCGATGGCGTTGAATGGACGGGGCCTACCGCTCCCAAACGGAGTTGGCGGCACCTTGGGCTGATGAAGCAGCGAACAAAAGCCCCCGCGGCTGCTTGAGCAGCTTCGGGAAGGGTTGCTTGTCCGCCACCGCAGCCCTCGGACGTAGATGCGTACGTCGCCTGGGTTCGGCGCTACGTAAGGTTTCATGGTCGCGCTGCTGTTCCTTCACGACAAGGTCCTCGCCATAAAGCTCCCTGCGGTGAACACCATCCGCACCCTTTGCGCTCGCCGACCGTGATGTCAAGCGAGGAGGTGCAAGCGCTGCTCTCGAAACTGGATGGGCCACCGCAGTTGATCTCCACGCACGTCCTCAGCCGCGGTCCGCTCGGAGCGCAAAGCCCCATCGATCAACGCTAGCCCCCCTTCCCTCTCCGACGCCCCGCGCGAGGTGGGTACGTGTGGGTTCACGGGCTCCTGCGACGATAGCCCTGGGCAGCGCGGCCAGTGCCGGGTTACACGTGGCACGAGGGATGGCCATACGCACCAAACGCTATGTGATCGTGGGGGACGGCGCCGCTGGAATGACCGCGGCGCGGGTGCTCAGGGCGGCAGATACGGGCGCGACTATCACGCTCGTTTCGGACGACCCGAACCCGACTTACTACCGCGCCGCCCTAACCAACTATCTGCTTGGGGAGCTGCGTGAAGAGCAATTGTTTGCCACCACTCCAGGCTTCTACGATCAGTACCGGCTGCACCGCTTGCACGGCAGGGCCGTTCACTTGGATGCTTCCCGAGCGGCGTTGCACTTGAGTCAGGGCGGAGCCCCATTGGGCTATGATGGCTTGCTCTTGGCCTGCGGGGCCCGCGCGCGCTCCCCGCGGTTCGAAGGCAGTCACCTCGACGGAGTGATGACGCTGCGCACACTGCAGGATTGCCGATCGGTAATGGAGCGCAGCTTCGGCGGGTTCGTCAAGCGGGCAGTCGTGATCGGCGGAGGTCCGCTGGCGCTCGAGTGGGCGCTGGGAATGCACATGCGGGGGATCCACGTAAGCGTGCTGCTGCGTGGCACTCACTTCATGCCCGGAACTTTGGACCCCCTCGCCTCAGACTTGCTCTCTGCACGATTGAAGCAAGCGGGGATCTCCGTCATCATCAAGGACGAAGTGGTCTCCGCTTTAGGGGACGCGACGGGGCGAGTCGCCAAAGTCCTGACCCGGACAGGTGTCAGCCTGGAGTGTCAGCTGGTCGCCTCAGCGCTGGGCGTGGTGCCCAATACTGAGTGGTTGGGCGACACGGGAATCGGCCGTACCCAAGATGGAAGCGTGCTGGTCAACGAACGGATGCAGTCCTCGATTCCGGGGGTGTTTGCTGCGGGCGACGTCTGTTCATTCTCAGGGGTCTCCTTGAGACTTTGGGAGCCAGCGCAGGCTCAAGCGCGCGTGGCCGCAACGAACATGGGCGGCGCGGTGTTGAACTATGCTCCTGGAGCACACTACTTGGCCACTCGCCTCTTCGACTTGGACTTCGCGAGCCTGGGACAAGTGGGCTCCTCCCCCGGCACTGAAGAGGTCGTAGACTTCCCCCAAAATACGGGACGCATCAGCTACCGCAAGCTTTGGCTGAGGGAGGGGCGCCTGGTCGGCGTGCTGCTGCTTGGACAGCGCGAAGACAAAGTCCGCCAGGGTGGGAGGCTCTTTAAGCGTCTCATTGATGAACAACTCGACGTGAGCGAAGTGCGTCAGCACCTGCTCTCACCGAAGTTCGACTTAAAGGCGTGGCTCGAGAAGCGCCGCCTGGTTGAACGCGGGACGTCGCAGCCTGAGACAGGTGGCGTCGCCAAGGACGCGCAAATCCGTCGGACCAGCGTGCTGAACCTTGGTGACCTCAATCAGGCTCAGCATGGGGTCGACAAGGCTAGCGCTGGACAGCCAGGCCAGGCTGGCGCTGGGGGCTTGTTGCCGCTGGGCTCCGCCTCCCTGAGCCCGGCAAGTGGACAACAGAAAGACGTGCGTGCGGCGACCCAAGCACTGGGCACGGCGGTCCTGAGCCAGTTCAACCAAGCGCCCAACGCGGAGGTTCCACGTGCCAGGACGGCTGTGTTAGGGGCCGCTACTAGTGAACGAAGCGCGTTCGTGGACGGACCGAACGGCAGACACGCCCTCAGCGGGACCCTCTGCCGACTGGGCCGCGACCCGAACAGCGAGCTCGTGGTTCAAGACGCCAGCGCTGAGCTCATTCACGCGCACCTTCAGAAGCATGACGGCGCGTGGTATCTGCGTGACCTAGGCAGTCGCGCAGGCACGTGGCTCAACGAGAAGCCACTAGACGTCCCCCACCGCCTAAACACGGGCGATAGGATTGCCGTCGGCCAAGTCAGGTGGGTGTTCTGCTTCGCCGATGAGGCCCACTTGGCGCGCCCAGTTGAGAGCCGCTTGCAGCCTAGCGGTCCCCCTGCCCCACGCCTCGTCGCACAATCTGGGCATAGCTTGGGACTTGAATTTGCGCTCGCCCAATCGCCCACGACCATCGGGCGTGATCCCGGCTGCGGAATATGGCTCGCTGAGGGAGCCCTCACCCTGCAGCACGCGCAGCTTCAGCTGAGGAACGGCACTTGGACCGTGATGAGCCAGGGCGGGCCTGTGTGGGTAGACGCGAAAGGCCTTGCGCCGCAGACCGAAGCCCCGCTCGCGGAGGGGACTGTGCTGCACCTGGGTCCAATGCGGATGCTCTATACGCAGACGCCGTTATCTAATGCAGAACACACCTCGAGTAGCGCACTGGGTTCTGCAGAGCCTCGACGCCAAGCGGCGCCAGTTCAAGCTTTCGCGATGCCAGCGTCAGCCAAGTATCAGCTGCGGATGCACCGCGGCCCGGAACAGGGCCAAATTTTCCCTCTACTGAGCGACGCCGTGGTCGGAAGCCACCCGGGCTGCGCGGTGTACATCCCTGACGCCAACATCGCCCCGCAGCACCTAGAGCTAAAGAAGCAAGATGGCAGGCTCTTCGCCCGCGATCTTGGCGCGGGAACGTTGAAGGGCGGGGCTCCCCTTGGGGCGGCTCCAGTTGCCGTAATCGCGAGCGACTGGTTTCAGCTCGGCCCAAGTGTAGTGTTAGTTCTGGAGGAGCGACCATGAACGAGGCGTGGATCCCGACGGGCGATCCGATCGCGGAGAAGGCACTGGCAGACGTCACCGCGTGCATCGGCTGCAACGACTGCATGATCGCGTGCCCGCTGCCCCAGTCGCGCTGGATCAGCATTGCCGCGCTCAACGCCGCGGTAGATGAACCGGTGATCTACGACCCACAGGTGATCGACTTTGTGACCGCCTGTACTCAGTGTGGCCAGTGTGTTTCCGCCTGCCCAGCCGATCTCAGCCGCGCGGACATGGTTTTGTTCAACAAGACCAAAGTGGAAGACACCGTCCCAGACCACCTTCTGTCCGTGCAAGTGGGTTCGAACGTGCAGCTCTCGGGGTTGACTCTAGACGCCCTGTGCCGGCAAATGGCCACCGTCCCGCTCTTTCGTGGTGTCAACTTCCAGGACATGCGTCGCCTGCTGCTCACGGTCACCCTGCGGCAGCTGGAAGGCGGTGAGCTCGTCTGTGAGGGGGGGGAGTACCATGAACGCTTGGTGGTTGTGCTCGCGGGGGCGCTCGAGCAGTACTCGCTGGATGACAACGGCCGGCGTGTCGTGATCGTCAGCTACGGCTCGGGGTCTTTCTTGGGTGAGATGGGGGTCTTGGCGGACCAGCCCGAACCCTTCAGCGTCGCGTCTCCCCACGTTTCGCTGATCATCGAAATCCCGAAAGCCTCGCTGAAGCGACTGATGCGCCGCTCGCCTGAGTTCGACGCAACGATGACTGAGCTCTACCGCCGGCGAGCGTTGTGGACGTACGCGAGGACCCCCGAAGTCCTCGGCGGTCTCCCTGAAGCCGCAATCACTGAGCTCTTCGCTGACGCAGAGCTCACGCTCCTTCAGCCCGGGGACTGGGTCTTCGGCGAAGGCACAGAGCCGAGCCATGTCTACCTCGTCCGGAGCGGTTTTCTTCGCGCAAGCCGAAAGCTCGCCGAGGGCGAGCGGGTGCTCACCTATTTCCGCGAAGGCGAGGCGTTCGGCATCATCGCTGTGCTGCGTTTCGAGGCGTCACACTGCTACAGCGTTCAAGCGGCGACTCGCGCTGAAGTCATCTGCGTCCCCGCAGCAAGGTTCCACGCGGTACTGCACCGTTACCCAAACGCGGCTAGTGCTCTCGCACAAGGCGCGGTTCAAGCCGAGCGGGTCGCGCGCTCCCCGGAGCTCAACCCTGCGCCGAGCCAGCAGGCCTCGCAGCTCGGCACTCACGCAATGCCCCTAACTCCTGAGGTCTTACTCGATATGGGGGTAGCCGACGGGCGAGAGGTCCTCGTCATCGATCAAACGAAATGCACGTACTGTCAGAACTGCATAGAAGCGTGCGCCAGGCGTCACGGCCATAGCCGACTGAAGCTGCAAGGCTTGCAGCTCGAGCACCTGCTCTTTCCGACGGCGTGCCGGCATTGTGAAGACCCCCAGTGCCTGCTCTGCAGCGTGAACGGCATCGTGCGCCGCACGAGCGGGGAAATCAGCATCGTTGAGGATAACTGCATCGGTTGCGGGGCGTGCGCCGAGCGCTGCCCGTACGGCAACATCTCGCTACACCCCGTCGACCCTCCGAAAAAGTCGCTCGTCTTCAGCTTGCTCGATCTGCTCCGCGGCCCACGCGATCGCGCGTCTGCGTTCTCCCTGCTCGCTCCTGAGCTCCCGAAGCGCGCTGTCAAGTGTGACCTCTGCGCGGACTACACCGACTACGCTTGCGTCACGGCTTGCCCGACAGGGGCGGCTTTTCGAACAGATCCGAGTCAGACCCTAGGCGGCCCGGATAGCCTCTTCTCTCGCGTGCGCGCCCTCTAAAGACTCATGGCTACCAAGCAATCCGTCGGCGCGAACGCTGTGAAGACTACGACCAAGCAGGCCAGGGAGCTCGGCCTGACGCGCCAAGTCAGCCTCAGTGAGCGCGGCTTGGTGTGGGGACTCTTGGGTCTCATCTTGAGCGCCGCGTTTGCCTTAGGGTTGGTGCTCATCGCGCAGGGCAGGTTCAGCTCAGTACATCCCGATCTGTGGGGAACCGTGATCCGCGGCTACACAGGTTACGGCGAGCTCATGGGAGTCATGGCCGTACTCTTCGCGCTCTTGACCTTCGCTTTCAGCCTGCGTAAGCGTGCCTTGCAGGAGCGCTTGAAATTCCTGCGCGGCACGATGATGGCGTGGCTCTGGGTGCACGTCGTAGCCGGGGTGCTGACGCTCGTCGCGGCAACCCTGCACGCTGGCGTGGGCCTGATGGACTACCAAGTCACCACCGGCAAGCTCCTGTATTGGTTGTTGCTTTGGATCTCAGTGAGCGGAGTCGTTTGGCGACTGGTCTACAAGTGGATCCCGCGGCAAGCGGCACCCCAAGTTGGAAATTTTTCTCCGGCGATCAGCTCGGAGCGTGCAGCCAAGAGCGAACTTGAGCTCGAAAAGATTGCCGCAGGGCGCTCGGAGGTGCTGCGCCAGTGGAAAGACTGGCTGCTAGAGAGGCCGCGCACTGAGGCCGAACTCCAAGGAGCGAAAGCACAGTTTCTCGCGAGTCCCGAGGCGCCTGTCTTCGCACGGCTGTGTGAGCTGGCTGCGAGTCGAGATCGCTCCTTGGCTCGCGCCAAGAAGCAGCAAGCGTTCATCTCTCGACTCCAAGGGTGGAGGATCCTGCACGTCCCGCTTTCATTCTTGTTCATGGGCTTGATCGTCCTGCACGTCCTTGAGGCTTACGACTTTGGACCCAAGTACTTACCTCGTTCAATTCGAAGTAATACGGCGCTGCCTGCGGCCATCACTGGACACCACGACCCGAAGGACTGCGGCACCTGTCACCAAGCGATCTACGATCAGTGGAAACATTCGATGCACGCTCACGCTCTCACCAGCCCCCTGATGATCGCCCAAAGCAATCAGGTCACCAGGCAGGAGCTCGCGGGCGCGAAGTCCCCAGATCCGAAGCGCATCTGTGTGAATTGCCACGCCCCAATCACCACTGAACTCGCTCAGCAAGAACTGCTTCCCTTCCCCGGTGGGCCTCGCATGAACGAGGGCATCACCTGCACCGTCTGTCACCAGTTCACGGGTCAGTCACGGATAGGCGGCGGCGCGTTCACTGAGGTCATCATCGACCACCTGGACCGCGGCCGCGTCATGTACGGAAGATTTTCGGGCGCTGTAGGAAACACCTCCCACCAGAGCCGGGTCAGTCCTGTCCTCGACAAAGACCCGTCGGTGATTTGCCAAAACTGCCACGACGTCAACTACGACCGCAGCGGCGACGGCCAGGTGCAAGTCGGGACAGATTTGGTGCTGCAGACCACCTACCAAGAATACGTCGAGTATCGCGCGAGCGGGGGCCAGGGAACCTGCACAGAATGTCACATGCCCATTGTGGCAGGCGCGGCGCGAGTCGCAGAGCGCTCAGGGTTAGCTCAAGACTCCAAGGCACCTCCGCGTGTCCTTCGCGATCATTCGTTTGTTGGAGTGGACCACCCACTCGACATACCGGGAGCCGCAGATCCACACCGTCCGATGCGACAAGCGCTTTTGCAGCGGGCCGCGACCTTCGTTCTGGACAACATCCAGTTCGACAAGAGCCGCCGCCGATTGAGCGCCCAAGTAGAAATCACCAACAGCGGCGCTGGCCACACCCTGCCGAGCGGTTTCGCTTTTGCCCGCCAAATGTGGATCGAGTTCACCGTGGAGGACGCAGCCACTGGTGCTCAGGTTTTCAGCAGTGGCGTCTTGCAGAAGAACACCGACGATCTGTGTGACGCAGGCACGTTCGATGACCTGCAAAGCCCGATCCGTACGCAGATGCAAGGCTGCACGGCCTCGGACCCGCAGCTGGTCAACTTTCAGAAGAAGCTAGTCGACAAAGCCGAGGTCGAGCGCGACGCGCAGGGCTTCCCCTTGAGAAACCCACGCGGCGAGCTCATCCCTAAGGCCGCCAAGGACGCCACTGAGCAGTCCATCCAACGTGTTGCGGGCAACCCGATCACCCGCAGGCGCCCGAGCGACGGACAGTTGCTCGGATCGATACCTCCCGACGAGGGTCGGCGCTTTTCCTACAATGTCACCATCCCTGAGCGCAGCGCGAAACTCCGGCTCAAAGCCCGCCTGCTGTTTCGGAACCTCCCCCCGTACTTCGTGCGAGATATCGCGAAAAACCAACCCGCGACCGAGGTCCCTCAGCTCATGCCGATGCTCAAGAACCTGGATATCGTCGAGATGGCCGTGGCGAACGGTGCCCTCGAACTGCCAGTCACGGACTCGGACTTTCGGGAAGAGGCTGCTCCCGCGCCCTGACAGGTGCTAAGCTAACCTGCTGGGCCGGGGTTTGGCGTAAAGCCCCCAAGTGAGTTCAACCGATGAGTTTTTCAATCAAACCTGAACCCCCCGGACCTAGCCCCGTCTACGCGCTGCTAGTCGAGTCGCTGGACGATGAGCATGAGGTTGCGGTGATCCGCGGCGTGGTCGCTGGAGCCCGCGAAGCTGGCGCCACTGTTCTGTGCGTCGCGGGCGGGATGGTCGATGACCCAGATCCGGACCGCCGAGCGCGAAACGCGGTGTTCGACCTGGTGGTTCCAGCAGGTGTGCAGGGCATCGTCGTGATGTCCAGCGCCATCGGGACAGCTCAGGGCGTTGAGGCCTTGAGCCAATGGCTAGGTCGCTACAGTGCGTTGCCCGTCTGCTGTGTGGGCATACCCGTCGAGGGTTATCGCAGCCTACGGGTGGACAATTACTCCGGATTGAAGTCGCTGACCGAGCATCTGATCGTGAAACACGATTGCCAGCGTATCGCCTACATCGACGGCCCCGCCCAGAGTCCCGAATGCGTCGAGCGTTTCACCGCTTATCAGGACGCGCTTCAGGCTCACGATCTCGAGTTTAACGCCGAACTCGTAGTCGCGGGGGACTACAGCAAACAGAGCGGCGCTCGCGCCATGCGGACCCTGCTTGAAGAACGCCGAATTTCCGGAATTGAAGCGGTGGTCGCAGCGAATGACTTCATGGCCCTAGGGGCGATGGAAGAACTGGCTCAGCGGGGCATTCGTGTTCCTGAAGACATCAAGGTGATCGGCTTTGATGACATCGAGTCTGCGCGACACGCTCGCCCTGCGCTGACCACTGTCAGGCAACCGGCTGAGCTTCTAGGGAAGCAGGGGGCACAACTGCTCACGCGGTTACTCTCGCCAGACAGCAGAGTCAGCGAGCGGCCCGACTTACCCACCGAGCTAGTGATTCGGAACTCGTGCGGATGCGTGTCATTAGATGGCTCTCTTGGAATGGCGATGCAAGAGACGCGCGAACCTGGGAGCGACGCGTCGTTCGTGGATCGCCGACAGGTGATTCTCGCCGAGGTGGTCCGCGCTTCCCGAGGGACATTCGGGGGCGCGGGCGCAGGCTGGGAAAGCCGACTCCTCGACGCCCTCATCGCTGAACTTCGCGGGAGTGAGCGAGGGATCTTCACTCGAAGCCTGCACCAGTCCTTGTCAAAGCTCGATCGCGCTGGCGTCGATGCCGACGCCGTTCAAGAGGTGCTATCCGCTCTACGCCGACAATCGCTAGCGTGCGTCGCCAGCGATCGAGTGGCTCGCGGCAAGCTCGAAGACATCCTGCACGATGCACGGGTGTTTGCGAGCGCGATTGTAGGACACGCGCAAGCAGCCCGGACCCGGGCGCTTGGGGTTCGGTTTAGAGAGCTACGCTCGGCGTTCCGAGCGCGGATGTTTGGCGCAGCGGCAGGGCTTTCTAGGGTGCTCGCCGACAACCTTCCACCGCTCGGAGTCGAAGCCTGTCTGGTTGCGGCACTCGAGACGCCAGACGACATTAGCAGCCCAGCTGAAAGCTTGTTCGGCTTTGGTCCCAGCGGCAGGCTCGCGCCAGCGGAGCGTTTCGCCCTTCACGCCCTCCCCTCCCATCCGCTATTGGAACAAACTCTTCGCACGCTGGTGCTCTTACCCCTGGTCTTCGATGGCCAGACGATGGGCGCTGCTGTGCTCGCAGTTCGAACGCTGAACGGCGGCATTCTTGATGAACTGATGGAGCTCTTCGCGGTCGCGACCCGCGCTCGCTACGACATGAAGCGCGCCGCGACCTGAGGTGTTCCTCGACTCCCCACTGTTCACGTTCCCAGGCGGCGGGGAGCTGTGAATCCCTGATCTCCGACGAGTTCACGGGGCTTGATCTGGATCCCATGCGCTGCCACGCTGCTCGAAGATGAAACCCGCGCTCGGCGATCGGTCCATTTTTCCATCGCTGACAGGCGCGGCTTACTTGAACCACGCCGCGATCAGTCCTGCCTGCCTGCCCTCTCAACTGGCCGTACGCCAGGCAACCGACGACTACGCGCGCCTAGGCTTCGGCGCGTTCCCCATCTGGGAAACGAACCGCCAGCGCCTGCGCCAGCACCTAGCCCAGTTGATTGGTGCCGCTCCTCAAGAAATCGCGTTCGGGCTGAACACGGGACGCGGCGTCACCGATATTGCGCTGTGCCTACCCTGGAAAGCCAAGGACCGCGTGCTGTGTTTCGACGGCGAGTTCCCGGCGAACGTCACAGCTTGGCAGCAGGCAGCCAAGCTGTTCGACCTAGAGTGCCTGATGCACCAGGCGAGCGCGTTCGAGACGGACGAAGGGTTGGAAAAGCTTGAGTTGCAGCTGCGTCGAGGACTCCGACTCGTGGCGGTGAGCGCGGTTCAGTTCCAAACGGGTCTACGGATGCCGCTAAAACAAATGGGCGAACTTTGCCACGCGTATGGCGCGGAGCTGTTCGTTGACGCAATCCAAGCCGCGGGGATTGTACCGATCGACGTCGTCGATGAACACATCGACTATCTCAGCTGTGGCGGTCACAAGTGGCTACTCGGCTTCGAGGGAGCGAGTTTTGTGTACGCCAAACAAAGCTGCGCGGAGAAGCTGCGGCCCTATACGGCGGGCTGGACCAGCCGCAAGAACCCAATCGATTTCCTGCGGGACGGCCCCGGTTTGCTGCGGTACGATCACCCGATCCGCGAGGATATTCAGTTCATCGAAGGGGGCACGATGAACTTGCTTGGACTCGCCGCGTTGGGTGCGACTGTGCCGATGCTACTGGAACTGGGTGTGGGGGCTATCTTCAGGCACGTGAGTGACTACCTCGATCAGCTGGAGCTAGGGCTGAGCTGTCGCGGGTTTCACAGCATGCGTTCAGCTGACGAGAACAAGCGCTCGGGCATCTATTGCGTGCAGCACCCGAGTGTGAATCTGCAGACGCTAGCGATCCAGCTCAGGGAACGCGGGGTCAGCGTCGGTTACCCCGATGGCAACCTCCGCTTCGCTCCGCACTTCGGCAATCGCCTAGACGAGGTGCCCGTTGTATTAGACACCATCGACCAGCTCCTAGCCCGCTAGGTCGTCCCAAACGCGCCGCGAGACAGCCGGCGCTGCGCGCCCAGGCGCCGCGTCAATCCCAATTCGCGCGCCAACGCAGGCGAGGTTTTCGCGCGGCGCGCGCTTCATCTAAGCGGCGCACACGAGTCAGATGCGGCGCCTGCTTGACCATTTCCGGGTCCTGCTCAGCCTCACGCTTGATGCAGATCATCGCTTCGACGAAAGCATCAAGGGTCTCTTTCGTTTCCGTTTCGGTCGGCTCGATCATCATCGCTCCGCGGACCACTAGCGGGAAGTAGACTGTCGGGGGATGATAACCGTAGTCAATAAGGCGCTTTGCGATGTCCAAGGTCTTCACCCCGGTCTGCGCCTCAATTTCTCGGTCAGTAAACACGGCTTCGTGCATGACGGTCGTGTCGAACGCGAGTTTGTACTCACCCTTTAGACGGGCGGCGAGATAGTTAGCGTTGAGTACCGCCATGTCAGTGACGTTGCGAAGCCCCTCAGGACCGAGCTCACGGATGTACGTGTAGGCGCGCACCATCATTCCAAAGTTGCCCCAGAACGAACGGACCCGACCCACGCTCAGCGGGCGCTCATAATCCACGACAAACTGGTCAGCAGCACTCGCTGCGGCCGGGTTGCGCTTCACGACGGGACCGGGTTGATACGGAGACAAGTGCGCTTTAAAGGCGACTGGTCCTGCGCCTGGACCACCACCGCCATGGGGGGTCGTGAACGTTTTGTGCAAGTTGTACTGCATCACGTCGACCCCAACGTCACCTGGACGGGCCCGACCCAGCACCGCGTTCATGTTCGCCCCGTCACAGTAGACCAGGCCACCCTTGTCGTGGATCATGCGACAGATTTCTGGCATGCCCGTTTCATAGAGTCCGACGGTGTTCGGGTTCGTGATCATCACACCGGCGATATCGTCACCAGCAGCTTCAAGGCGTTCCCAGAGCTTGCTGGGATCGACCCGGCCATCGAAGGTCTCAAAGCCGACGGTTTCGAATCCGTTCAACGCGCAGCTCGCAGGGTTGGTCCCGTGCGCGCTGTCAGGGATGAAGATCTTCTTTGGAGATCGCCCCTGGGCCGTGTGATAGGCGCGCATCATCATCAGCCCGGTCAGCTCGCCCTGCGCACCCGCGGCAGGTTGCAAGGAGACGTCGTCCATGCCGGCAATTTCTGCTAGCAGCTCCTCCAGCTCGACCATCAAGCGCAGTGCGCCCTGACACTCCTCAGGTTCTGACCAAGGATGCAGGTCAGCAAACCCCGGCAGGCGCGCGGCCCACTCATTGACCTTGGGGTTGTACTTCATCGTACAAGATCCAAGTGGGTAGAAGTTGGTGTCGATACAGAAGTTCCACTGACTGAGGCGAACGAAGTGTCTAAACGCCTCGGGCTCACTCACCTCCGGAAACCCGGCTGGCGTTTCTCGCCTCAAGCCGCCAAGGAAGATGGCTGAGTCGACAGCGGGAACATCGGAGGCTGGCAGCGACGCCCCATGGCGCCCGACCGCTCCTCGCTCAAAGATACTGGGCTCGGAGAACTGCAGGCCCGCTCGGGCCTGACGGGGTTCGGTATTCATTTTTGCGCGTCTTTTTCGGTAGGTGCTGCTGATGCTTCGGAAGGCGCGGCTTCAGGGGGCGGCGCTGGGAGATCGCCTTCGGCGCCAGCGGAGTTCTTGGAGCGGTCACCGTCCCAGTCCCCACCGTCTATCGCTATCTGGGTTTCATCGGGCTTCACGCTTGCGAGGTCGGGCTGGACATTGCGCTGCTTGATCGCACTCCACGGATGCCCGGCGTCGCTGTCCCCAAGGCCCCACTCTCCCTCGAGCTTGTGGTCTACGTTTTCGCCAGGCGGGACTAGATAGCGAAAATAGCCCTTGCCCTTGGTCGTGGCGTTCGGACCCACCATCCCGATGCGGTGCTCGCTCCACTCGAAGCGGAACACGTCGCCTTCCACCGTGCCGTACATCTCACCGTGTTTGTCACCCGCTTCGGTACGCCACGCGCCCATCACGGACGCGCCATCTTTCTCCAGATGCAGAAAGCCGTAGGACTGGTCGTAGTAGACACCGCGCCAGTTGCCGTCGGCCGGCATGTTGCCGGGCTTAAGCACCGCACGGGCCACTTCAGGCTGCTGCGGGCCACCACAGGCTGTCACCCCCGCCGAGACGGTCGTCGTCAGCGCCAGACCCAAGGCCAATCGAACCCAACTTTGAGCGTTAAACATGGCGCGAATCTAACCCAAATTGTCACAGAATTGGCGACAGAATTTCTGCCCGAACCGACAGCCCGGGAGGCGCCTGACTCAGCCCGGTTTGAGCTCGGAACCTAGGCGGGTCCCCAGCGCGAAAGCTCCGGCGCGGTCAGGCCAAGGGATCCGAGCCTCGCGAAAGCGGCGCCGGGAGCCGTCCGGTTCGTCAAGCATCGCCCGAAGCCAGAGCTCGCCGCCCTGCTTCAGCGCGTACGCGCCGACCGGGACCTGACAGCCCCCCTCGACCGCAATCATCACTCCGCGTTCCGCGGCAACTGCAACCTCAGAATCCGGGTCGTTCATGAGCGCGAGGAGCGCCTCGATCCGGGTGTCCCCTGTGCGGTACTCCACCGCCAGCGCGCCCTGACCCACTGCGGGGAGGCAGAGCTCCGGCTCAAGGACGTGAGTGAGCCGGTCCTCGAAGCCCAAGCGCTTCAACCCCGCGTAGGCGAGGACCACCGCGTCGACTTCACCCTCCTCACACTTACGCAGACGCGTATCGACGTTGCCCCGCAGCGGCAGGAACTCAAGATCTGGGCGGCGCTCCTTCAGCTGCACGACCCGGCGCAATGACGAGGTCCCCACCTTCGCCCCCTTCGGCAAGTCTTCGAAGCGGCACCCCGAGCGGGTCTTGATCACATCGCGGGCGTCTTCCCGCGGTGGAATACACCCGATGCTCAGCCCTGGGGCGAGCTCCGCCGGCACATCCTTCATTGAGTGGACTGCAATGTCGGCATGGCCCGCGAGCAGCGCCTCTTCGATTTCTTTGATGAACAGGCCCTTACCCCCAATTTGACTGAGCGCTCGATCCTGAATCCGATCGCCAGTCGTGACTACGTGCAGCTCCTCGGTCTGAACGTCGCAGCTCGACTCGAAACTCCGAAGCCAAGCTCGGGCCTGGGCGAGCGCGAGCGCGCTGCGCCTCGTCGCGGCAATAATTTTCTGCATCAACTCACCTGTTTTTCGTTGTCTGGGGCCATTTCCGGGGGCGGAGCATCCGCCGACAGCGACAGGCGCTTCTGGCGCGCCGCTGGGCTTTCCGACGCGCGGGGTTCCGACGTCACATCTAAACTGAAGAGGTCAGTCAAGGCCGCGATGTGGGCGTCAACGTCCGCCTGAGCCTCATCGTCGGTGGCCAACCTCCGCAGGTGTTTGGTCGCGGGGTGAAGCAGCTTATTGAGGGCGGAATCGAGCATGATGTGCAGGGCGTCCCGTTCTTCGTGGCTCAGATGCTTAAGCCGAGTACGCAAAGTCTTGTCGAGCTCGCTCTCCAGGGACTGACCGAACTGTTTTCGCAAAGCCAAGATGGTTGGTGTCACTTGCTCAGCGTGGATGGCCCGTTCATAACGTACTGCTTCGTTCATCACGATAGCCTCGGCTGCTTCAGCTTCGCGCTTTCTCGTTGAGAGGCTCTCTGCAACGATTTTGGACAAGTCGTCCACGTTGTAGAGGAACGTGTTGTCGAGGTCGCCCACCGCCGGCTCGACATCGCGCGGCACGGCCAGGTCAATGAAGAACAAGCTGCGCCCGCGCCGCTGGCGCCGTACGCTATCAACTACGTCGCGCGTCACCACAAACCCCGGGGCGCTCGTCGTTGTGACCACGACGTCTGCCTCCGTCAAGACCTTCGGCAGCTGGTCGAACGTGCGCGCATCGCCGCCCATCTGGGAGGCCAGCTCGCTAACGCGGGCCTGGTTCCTACCGACCACCTGCAAGCTGGCGCCGGCGGCAACCAACAGTTTTGCAACGTGCTCGCCCATCTGGCCGGAGCCGAGCAGCGCCGCTGGGTGCCCGTGAAGGTCACCGAAGATCTGCCTGGCGAGATCAATCGCGACTGTGGGCACGCTGACCTGCCCCGCGCCGATGGACGTCTCGCTACGGACGCGCTTGGCTGCACGCAGCGCGTGCGCAACCACGCGATTGAGGTGCGCTCCGACCGTTCCCTCGTGACGGGCCAGCTCGTACGCTTGCTTCATTTGCCCGAGAATTTGGGGCTCGCCCAAAACCAGTGAGTCGAGCGACGCCACCACTCGGAACAAGTGCTGGATCGCGTGTTGGCCCTGATGAATGTAGAGGTGCGGCGCGATCGCCGGCACTCGCTTCAACAGGGCGCGCTTGACCGCGGCTGAGACCTGGTCAAGCTTCGCGGGATCTCCGCTCCTCCCAGCGGCGACCACTTCTACGCGGTTACAAGTGGACACGATAAGCGCTTCGCCGACTGCTTCATCGCTGACCAGCTCTGAGAGCACCTCCGTCACAAGAGCCGGCGCCATCGCGGCGGTCTCGCGGACTTCAATCGGAGCCGTCTTGTGTGAGACGCCGAGGACAACGATCACAGGCTCACTCCCGCTCGAGCGACGTAGATCGCGATCACCAGGAGGACGCAGGTGACCCCCGCGAGGGTGCCGTAGGCTGAGCGCCGACCGCGCCACCCCAAGGTTGCCCGAGTCACGAGCACCCCGCCAACGACCGCCCAGGTGCCGAACGCGAGCAATGCGCGCAGCAGGGCCGTAGCCGAGGTGTCACCGAGCATCGCGATGAAGACAGCCCCAGTCACCACTCCCAGCGTTTGCAGCGGAAAGCCCGCCAAGAGCAGCCGGTGTTCCGCGAGATCTAGACGATCGAGTGCCGGTAACCTGAGCCCCGCGAAGGAGAGCTTTCGTTTCAGGCGCCGCTCTTGAACCAAGTAGAAGGCCCCGGCGACTCCAGCCAAAAGGAAGAGTCCGAGCCCCAAGAGGTTCGCTGTCACATGAACGCCGAGCAGCAAGCGCGGGAGCTCGGGCGCGGCCTCCAGTTGGCCCACGAACTGCTCGGCCAGCAAAAACATCAACGCCAACGGCGCGACAACCACACCCATAGCACCGATGCCGGCACGCTCGCGCATCAGCAGGTAGATGACGTTGGTCATCAAAGCGCTGAGGCTGAGCGCAAACGGCAGTGACTCCGTGGGACTGAATCCCGCAAGTCGACTAGCTGTGACTACGTGAATGAGGTGGAAGACGGTCCCAGCAGAGAGCACGCGAGGCGCCCACGCCGCGCTGTTCGACGCGCCCTCTCGGCGGGCAAGGTCCACGAAGTACAGCGTCCCCGAGACCGAGTAGGTCACCACGCCGAGCAGGAACGCGATGAGGGCTAAAGACTGCATGAAGAGCGAGCTATGGCACGCCGAGCGGGAAGCGCACTAGAACCCGATGCGAGCCACCGCACGGTCGCCCGGCAGAATCTCGGTCGCCGACTCGGAAATTACCGCAAATGCGCTAAATTTGTGAGTTTCTATCACTCGGAGCTCAGCGACGACCTCTTCAGGGAAGTCCTGTTCGTCGCCGTGGAGCGGGGCGTACTCAAACTGCAGGCTGTCGGGGGAATCCAGCTTGATGCTCGCCCGCGCCTCGCCACTCGCGGTTTCCAGGGTGCGCCGCCAAGTGTCGCCCCGCCGGATGACAAAGAGCCGGTTGCCCCGCTGAAGTCCGTCGTTCAGGCCCTTGTCGATAAAGACCACCTGGTGCTGGCCCATAAAGACGTGGGGGTACATGCTCGTGAGTACCCTCGAAGTCACGTCTTTCGTCGCTTTGCGCGGCGGGACCACGTCGAACGCACGCTCGACCCTGCCAACCTTCGCGCCGCGCTCGATAATGTCCACGGACTCGACGATCTTGCCACGAGCAATCCGCGTCTTGGCATCGAACTGCTCGACCTTGATGGTCCCCTTGATAGCGATGATCTGCCCCGGAGGTTTGCGCGCTCCCCTCACCGTCGGAGGGCGCCGCGAAGGTCGAAACACCGTCAGCGACTGCCCCACTTCGACGCGTTGCCCCTCGCGGATCACGAGGTAGACAGTGTTGCCGTCACTCATCAGCTGGACGGGCTCGTGTGCGCCCACGAGCTCACCCAAGATGCCCTCGTTGGGATCGTCGATGTAGCCAAGCTGCCTCAGAAACACGGTGTTCGGCGGGACCGTCTTGGACAGGCCCTGGAATTGAAGGGCGCCTAGCGTTCGTGGCTCGTTTGTCGCTGGGGCGCTGGTCCCCGACAAACGCACCTGATCACCCGGATAAATCCAATGTGGGTTTTGGATCTGCGGATTGAGGCTCCAGAGCTTCGGCCACGTCCAGGGCTGCCCGTAGACGCCCTGCGAGATGCTTGAAAGTGTATCGCCGCGCTTCACCAAGTAGACGCCCGTAGACCCTTGAACCTCATCGGCCAAGATGCCCGGAGCGTCAGGGTTACCGCGCATCGTGACCGGGCCGCCCGCGACTTGACCGCGCAGATCGAACGAGTCGCCCCGGTTGATGTCCGCAACGCTTCGGCTGCTCGATGGTAGGTGACCGTCGACCTCGGTCCCCGCCGCGGGGCGCCCTCCGTAGATCGAGCTCGTGGTGGTGGTCACGGTCGGCGCCGCCGGGCCGGCAGCGCCGCCAGGGTTAGCGGCGCCCTCGACGCCAGGGAGCGGAGCCGCCGGTGAGGCTTCGCCTCCGACGTCCTGAGCGAGCGCAGCAGACGCGGACGCGAGCAACGCCAGCGCTCCGACGAGCGGATTGCACCAACGCCTCACGGCTTCTCCTCCGGCAAGCTGCTTCCCACCTGCTGACCCTGCCCCGAAATCAATGGGCGCGCTTCAGATTCTCCATCTGGGGGAGCTGAGGTCGTGGGCTGAGTGGGCCCGTTCGCCGCTTCGGTCGCCGAATCTTCCGGCGTGAGGACAACCACTTTGAGGGCGGGACGTGCTTGACGCTGAGGTTTGACCTCAAGCTCGGACACCATTTCCGCCTGGCGGGCTTCCACAGCGGTCAGTCGCTCGTCTAGCCGATCCCGCTCATTTTGGAGAATAGTGATCTTGTCACGCATCGCAGAAAGCTGTTTCTCGTGGGCGGGGCTCTGAGCCCCACAGCCCGCTAGCAGCACTAGGCCGCTGAAAAGGGCGGACCTGACGCCTACAGTTGCAGCGGAAAAGGCGGATATTCGCATGGTGGAGCGAGCGTAGGCCGGCGGGCGTGGTGGGGCCCAGTTTCTGCCAATCGGCCCGGACCCCTCCACATCAAGCTGGCTCCTGGACGCGCAGGTTGAGGGGCGCTACGTTTTCGGACACCGTGGGTCCCAGCCGTTTTCGTCGCCGCCGTCAGGTGCGCAAGCTCGATCTGAGGAAGGCGCTATTCGTTCTCCCGAACCTCGTCACCCTCGCGAGCATTTATTGTGGGTTCACCGCCATTCGGGTGGTCGCAACCGACAACCCAAGCGTTTCGGACTTTCACCTCGCGGCCATCTATTTGATGTTCGCGATGTTGTTCGATTTGCTCGACGGGCGCATCGCCCGCATGACCAGGACGCAGAGCGCTTTCGGACTCCAGCTGGATTCCTTAGCCGACGTCATCAGCTTCGGCATCGCGCCGTCGTTGCTCATGTACAAGTGGACGCTGTTTCGGCTCCCGGGCGGCGAGTTTATCGCCTTCTTGTTCGCCGCTGCTGGGGCTGTGCGTTTGGCACGTTTCAACGTCATCAGTTCGAGCGAGACGGGCACTCCGGTCAAGCCCGGCAAATACATCACTGGGCTTCCGACCCCTCCGGCCGCGGGAGTCCTCATTTCGTTGCTCCTGGCGAACTACGCCGTTGAGGGCGCGCTCGGTGACGAGAAGTACGCCGTCAGCGTGGCGGTCGCGACCGTGGTGCTCAGCCTGCTGATGGTGAGCAACGTGAACTTCCGGTCATTCAAGGATCTGAAGTTCAATTGGGCGACGGCTGTGCTGGTCCTTTTCGCCATCAGCAGCAGCGCCCTAGTGTGGAGTTACGCGAAGCCGCACTTTGTGCTCTTGTGGCTCCTGAGCTGCTACGTCGTAATAGCCCTGGTCGAGGCGCTGCGTGCGATCGCGCTGAACCTGCGTCGCCGGGACCCTGAGCCTGCGTCCATGACGGACACTCCGGGGGGCTGAGAGTTGTCGTCGCCCTTCTACGCCTTCACCCTATGTGCTGGACTGCTCCTATCAGGCGCCTGCAGCAAGGG